>CAYZQZ010000670.1:0-1990 GCA_964480235.1 uncultured Reyranella sp.
CGTCCCGGAGGGGCGCGAGGTCTTCCCGTTCCTGAGCGTCCGCGAGAACCTCGCCATGGGCGCTTATACGCGCCGCGATCCCGACGGCGTGGCCAAGGACCTCGAAGACGTCTTCACCTACTTCCCGGTGCTCAAGGAGCGCGCCGACCAGCGGGCCGGCTCCCTGTCGGGCGGCGAGCAGCAGATGCTGGCGATCAGCCGCGCGCTGATGGCACGGCCCAAGGTCATGCTGCTCGACGAGCCCTCGCTCGGTCTTTCGCCCAAACTGGTGAAGGACATCTTCGAGATCATCAAGCGCATCAACCGCGAGCGTGGCGTCACCATCCTGCTGGTGGAGCAGAACGCCAACATGGCTCTGCAGGTCGGCGACTACGGCTACGTGCTGGAGGTCGGCCGCATCGTCATGGCCGACACCTGCGCACGACTGGTCGAGAAGGAGGACATCAAGGAATTCTATCTCGGCATCAAGCAGCAGGGAGCGCGCGGCAACCGGCGCTGGAAGAAGAGAAAGACCTGGCGATGACCCAGCGGCCGGTGACTCGGGAGATGACGATGAAGATCGAAGTCGAGGGTTGCGAGACCATTTCCAAGCTGTTCTGGCACCAGGTGAAGGCGCGCAACACGCAGACCGCCTTCCGCGAGAAGAAGCTCGGCATCTGGCGCTCGACCAGCTGGCAGGGCTACGGCGAACGCGCCCGGCAGACCGGCCTCGGCCTGGTCAGTCTCGGCCTCAAGCGCGGCGACGTCGTGTCGATCCTGGCCGAGACCGTGCCGGAGTGGCTGTTCGCCGACATGGGCACGATGGGCGTGGGCGGCGTCACCAACGGCATCTACCCCACCGACTCGGCCAAGCAGGTCGAATACATCCTGACCGACAGCGCCACCCGCTTCCTGTTCGTCGAGAACGAGGAGCAGCTCGACAAGTTCCTCGAGGTCCGCGCACGCTGCCCGTCGGTCGTGAAGGCCTTCATCTTCGACATGGAAGGCCTCGCCGACTTCCAGGACCCGCAGATCATGTCTTTCGACAGACTGCTCGAACTGGGCGCCGCCTACGACAAGGCCAACCCCGGCGCCTGGGACGCCCTGGTCGCGGCCTCGAAGCCCGAAGAGCTTGCCCTGCTGGTCTACACTTCGGGCACGACAGGCCCGCCCAAGGGCTCGATGATCTCGCACCGCAACGTGATCTTCCAGCTGCGCAACGCCGACGCCTTCATTCCGATCCCGCCGAACGGCGAACAGCTCGCCTTCCTGCCGCTTTGCCACATCGCCGAGCGCACCTTCACGACCTTCCTCCCCCTGCGCTCGGGCGCGATCGCCAACTTCGCCGAAAGCGTCGAGACGGTGCCCGAGAATGTGCGCGAGGTGGCGCCGACCACCTTCTTCGCCGTGCCGCGCATCTGGGAGCGCTTCTATTCCGGCATCGCCATCCGGATGAAGGAGGCGACCTGGATCGGCCGCACTGCCTACAGGTGGGCGCTCGGCATCGGCCTCAAGGTGGCCGAGACCGAACTCGACGGCCGCACGCCCGGCCCGATGCTGAAGCTCGCCTATCGCGTCGCCGATTTCCTCGTGCTCGACAACATCAAGCGCGCGCTCGGCCTCCACCGCATCAAGTACGCCGGCACCGGCGCCGCGCCGATCGCGCCCGATCTGATCAAGTGGTACCGTGCGCTCGGCGTCGACATGCGCGAGGTCTACGGCCAGACCGAGAATTGCGGCCTCGCCACCGGCATGCCCGACCGCATCAAGCTCGGCACGGTCGGCATCGCCGCCCCCGACACCGAAATCCGGCTCTCGCCGGAGGGCGAGATCCTGCTCAAGGGCCCGCACGTCTTCATGGGCTACCTCAACCAGCCGGAAAAGACCGCCGAGACGGTGCGCGACGGCTGGCTGCACACCGGCGACGTCGGCATGCTCGACAACGAGGGCTACCTGCGCATCACCGACCGCATGAAGGACATCATCATCACCGCCGGCGGCAAGAACATCA
>CAYZQZ010000671.1:0-1983 GCA_964480235.1 uncultured Reyranella sp.
CGTGGTGGCGATGGGCGGCTACAACACGTTCTGCGAGATCCTGTCCTTCGACAAGAAGGCGATCATTGTGCCGCGCACTCGGCCGCGCCTCGAACAGTTCATCCGCGCCCGCGCCGCGCGCAATCTCGGCCTGATCGAGATGCTCGACGCCGATCTCGGTCGCGATCCGCATGTCATGGCAACGGCACTGCGCCAGCTGCCGCAGCAGGGTGTGCCGAGCGACGTCATCGTGCCCGGCCTGCTCGATGGTCTGCCCAATGTCTGCCGCCTGGTGGCGCGTTCCTTCAGCCAGCCCCATCGCGGCCCCTCCGCTGTCGAGGTGTCTGCCGTCGACGACGTGCCGTCCGAGACGCCGGCAGGGTCCGTCATGAAGACCGACGGCGAGTCTGGCCCGGCGCGCGCACGTTCCTAAACCGGCATGTGAGGCTTTTGGCGGTGTGTGATGTCTGAACGCCGGGCAACCGCGATTCCGACGGTGGCGGTCGTGATGAAGTGCTGGCCACGCCTCACCGAGACGTTCATTGCCCAGGAAATGGCCGGCCTCGAATCCTGCGGCGTGCCGATCGAGATCTGGTCGCTGCGTCATCCGACAGATGCCGTGACGCATCCCGTTCACGCGCGGGTAAAGGCCACGATCAGGTACCTGCCGGAATATCTCGAGGAGGATCGCGCGCGCGTGCGCCGCGCCTCGGCGAAGGTGCGGCATCTGCCGGGCTACAGGCTTGCCTGGCAGCGGTTCGTCAGGGACCTGGCGCGTGACCGCACCGCCAATCGCGTGCGCCGCTTCGGCCAGGCGCTGGTGCTGGCGGCCGAACTGCCCGACGGTATCGAGCGCCTCTACGCGCATTTCCTGCACACGCCCGCGTCGGTGACTCGCTACGCCGCGCTGATCCGCGGCCTGCCGTGGAGCGTGTCGGCGCACGCCAAGGACATCTGGACCAGCGAGGACTGGGACATTTCCGAGAAGCTCGCCGAATGCGACTGGCTCGCCACCTGCACCGATGCCGGCCTGCAGCGCCTGCGCTCGCTGACAAAGCACCCGGACCGGCTGATGCTGGTCTATCACGGCCTCGACCTTGCCCATCTGCCGCCGCCGCCGCCCCATTCTGGACCTGGAGCCCGTTCGCGGCGCGACGGCCGCGATGCCGCCGATCCTGTCGTCATCCTGTCGATCGGCCGCAAGGTCGAGAAGAAGGGCTACGACGATCTTCTGGAGGCGCTCGCCAGGTTGCCTAAGGATCTCCACTGGAGGTTCGAGCATATCGGCGGCGGCGCGCTCGGCGATGCGCTGGTGCGGCAGGCCGAACGGCTCGGCATTGCCGATCGCTGCCGCTGGCTCGGCGCGCGGTCGCAGCCGGAGGTGTTCGCGGCCTATGCCCGCGCTGATCTTTTCGTGCTCGCGGCCAAGAAGGCCTCCGACGGCGACCAGGACGGGTTGCCCAACGTGCTGATGGAAGCGGCCCACCAGGGCCTCGCCCTGGTTTCGACCCGTGCCGCCGCGATCGGCGAATTCGTCACCGACGGCGACAACGGCCTGCTGGTCGATCCGGCCGCCCCGGACCAGCTCGCGCAGGCGCTTGCGACCATGGCGCGCGATCCCGATCTGCGCCGCCGCCTGGCCACGCGCGCGGCCGATCTGGTGCGCACGCGCTTCTCCTATATGGCGGGCGTCGAGCGCATCGCCGAACGGTTGGGCTATCCGCACCCTCCCGCAGCGCGCCAGCTCGAAGCGCGCGCCCCCGACGCGCAATCCGTCGTAGCGCGATCCGTCGTAGCGCGCGCCGCCGAATAGCCGACGCGAGCAACTGACATGCGCGTGCTGCTGCACACGCCGCTCAAGCCGCCGGATCACGCCGTGCCCTCGGGCGACCGCGAGATGGCACGGGGCTTTCGCCGTCTGCTGCGGCGCCTCGGCCATGGCGTGGTCGTACCGGACCTGAGCCGCGTCGCGCCGGGCGTGCCCGCGCCTGACGCGCATCTCTC
>CAYZQZ010000672.1:0-1981 GCA_964480235.1 uncultured Reyranella sp.
CTACCTGCAGATCGATCCCGGCATCTCGCCCAAGGAGATGGTGGCGAACAGCGAGGCGGTCGTGGAGAAGAACGAACATCTGCGCGCCGCCGCTGGCGACTGGTGGGTCGGCCAACGCGTCAGCCGCGGCGTCGATGCCGTGGGTGACGAAGGCTGGGAACATACCGGCCCGAACGTGGTGATCGAGGTCCTGCCGCTGCCTTTCGCCAAGCGTGCCAAGCTGTATCGCGACGGCGCCGAGGTCTTCACCACGACGACGCGCCGCATCGCCCCGTCGATGCTGTCGCCGCGCGCCAAGACACACAATTATCTCAACATGATCATGGCCGAGAAGCCGGTGAAGGCCCTCAACCCCGACGCATGGCCGTTGCTGCTCGACGAGAACGGCAACCTCGCGGAGGGTCTCGGTTCCAACATCTTCATCGTGCGCGAGGGCGAATTGTTCACGCCGTCCGAGCGCTACGTGCTGCCCGGCGTTAGCCGCCAGATGACCATGGACATGGCCAAGAAGCTCGGCGTGAAGTGCACGGTCGGCGACATCGACATGTTCGACGCTGCCAATGCGGAGGAGATGTTCCTCACTTCGACCAGTCTCTGCATCCTGCCGGTCCGGAGCTTCAACGGCGCACCGGTCGCCGATGGCAAGATTCCGGGCCCGATCACCAAGAAGCTGATCGATGCCTATTCGAAGGACGTGGGCTGCGACTTCGTCGGCCAGTACCTGAAGTTCCTGCAGTAGCGGCGGGCTGACCGGTGCGACTGGTCGGGTTCTACTCGAACTCGACCAGGTCGGCGCCTTCGGCAACCTGCTCGCCCACGGCATAGCGGACGGACTTGATCTTGCCGTCCGCCGGGGCGGCAAGCGTGTGCTCCATCTTCATCGCTTCCAGCACCAGCAATGCCTGGCCCTTGCTGACGCTGTCGCCCACTTTCACGCGCAGATCGATGATCTTGCCCGGCAGCGGCGAACGCACCGAGCCCTCGGCCACCGCCGTCGCCTCGTATTGCGTGACGTCGAGCGGATCGACCAGCCGCAGGCGCCGGCTGCCACCGTCGGCGAACAACGCATATTCGATGCCGCCATCCGGCAAGGCGCGCCGCACCGCCGAAGCCGTGAATGTATCGCCGGCCAGCCAGATCGCCAGCCGGCCGTCGTCGCCTCGGCGGACGCTTGCTTCCTCGACGCCCCCCGGCAGTTCGAACAGGAGGCGGCCGCTGCGTGGTCGGCGCACGATCACCGCAACCTCGCGCTCGCCATCCTTCCAGCGCACTTCGTCGTGGCCGGTCTCGAGCAGACGAAAGCCGGTCTTCTGGTCCCAGGGATCGGACGAGGCCGGCGTCCATTCGGCGACCCGGGCCAGCGTCGCGATCGCGAAGTCGCGGTCGCTCGCGGCGGCGGCCCTGGCGAACAGCGCTTCGCGATGACGCTCGATGAAGCCGGTATCGACCTCGCCGCCGACGAATGCGGGATGCGCGCACAGCGCCTTCAGCAGGGCCGCGTTCGTGGTGACGCCGACCACCTCGGTCTCTCCCATCAGCGCTGCCATGCGCCGCATCGCCGAGGCGCGGTCGCGATCGTGCACGATCACCTTGGCGATCATCGGGTCATAGAACGGCGTCACCGTATCGCCCTCGCGCACGCCGGTGTCGACGCGCACATGCGCATCCTCCGCCGGCAGGCGCAGATGCAACAGCTTGCCGGTCGACGGCAGGAAGTTGCGGTTGGGATCCTCGGCGTAAAGACGAACCTCGACGGCGTGGCCGTCGATGCGCAACTGCTCCTGGGCAAGCGGCAGCCTTCCGCCGGCCGCCACCCGGAGCTGCCATTCGACAAGGTCCTGCCCCGTGATCGCCTCGGTCACCGGATGCTCGACCTGCAGACGCGTGTTCATCTCCATGAAGAAGAAGGACATGTTCGTGCCGCCGTCAGGCGCTGGATCGCGCTGCTCGACGATGAACTCGACGGTACCGGCCCCCACGT
>CAYZQZ010000673.1:0-1972 GCA_964480235.1 uncultured Reyranella sp.
ACCAGGATCGGCCGCGTCCGCGGCTCGCAGCGCAACGACTATACCGCCGGCGTGATCTGCGAGAAGGTCGCCCGCTACGCCGAGCGCATACACCATCCCGACCGGCTGATGACGCCGATGCGGCGCACGGGGCCGAAGGGTTCCAGGCAGTTTGCCGAAATCTCGTGGTCCGACGCTCTCGACATCGTGGCCGAGCAGTTCATCGCCAAGGCCCGCGAGCACGGCAGCGAGACGATCTGGCCCTACTACTACGCAGGCACGATGGGGCTGGTGCAGCGCGACGGCATCAACCGGCTGCGCAATGCGATGAAGTATTCACGCTGGTTCTCGACCATCTGCGTGACCCTGTCGGACACCGGCTGGATCGCCGGCACCGGCGTCAAGCGCGGCGCCGACGTGCGTGAGGTCGACGAACATTCCGACTTGGTAGTGATCTGGGGTGGCAATCCGGTCAACACGCAAGTCAACGTCATGACCCACGCGATGAAAGCAAAGAAGCGTGGCGCCAAGATCGTGGTCGTCGATCCCTACCGCACCGGCACGGCCGAGCAGGCTGACATCCATCTTGCGGTGCGCCCGGGCACCGACGGTGCCCTGGCGGTCGGTGTGATGCACGTCCTGTTCAAGGAGGGCTATGCCGACTGGGAGTACCTGCGGAAGTACACCGACGCGCCGGACGAACTGGCGGCGCACGTCGCCACGCGCCCCCCGGAGTGGGCGTCCGAGATCACCGGGCTTTCAGTAGACGAGATCGTGTCGTTCGCGCGGCTCTACGGCCAGACCAAGGCCGCGTTCATCCGCTGCCATCACGGCTTCAGCCGCAGTCGCAACGGCGCCGCCAACATGCACGCCGTGACCTGCCTGCCGGCGGTGACCGGTGCGTGGAAGGTGAAGGGGGGCGGCGCACTCTACGGTCACACCGGCATGTATCCGATCAGTAAGAAGCTGATCGAAGGTACCGAGATGCTCGATACCTCGATCCGCGAACTCGACCAGTCGCGGCTTGGGCCCATCCTGGCGGGCGAGGCGGACGCGCTGAAGGGCGGCCCGCCGGTCACCGGCCTGCTGATCCAGAACACCAATCCCGCGATGGTCTGCCCCGAACTCGACAAGGTCCATAAGGGTTTCAAGCGCGAGGATCTCTTCACCTGCGTGCACGAGCAGTTCCTGACCGAGACGGCGGCATATGCCGACATCGTGCTACCCGCGACGATGTTCCTCGAGCACGACGACTTCTACACCGCCTCGGGCCATACCTTTTTCCAGGTGACCAAGAAAGTGATCGAGGCACCGGGCGAGTGCCGCGAGAATCACTGGGTGATCTCCGAACTCGCCAAGCGCCTTGGCGCGAAGCATCGCGGCTTCGACATGACGGCGTGGGAGATCATGGACGAGGCATTGAAGGTCTCGGGTATGTGGGACGCCGAGACCAACTGGCAGAAGGGCGGCCAGGACTTCCATCTCGGCTTCGAGACCTCGCACTTTCTCGACGGCTTCGCCTGGCCGGACAAGAAGTTCCGCTTCAAGCCCGACTGGAAGGCCTACGGGCCGCGCGGCGCCGAGATGCCGCTGCTGCCTGACCATTTCGACGTGATCGACAACTCCACGGCCGACAAGCCGTTCCGGCTGGTGGCCGCGCCGGCGCGTACCTTCCTCAATTCGACGTTCACCGAGACGCCATCGAGCCAGAAGCGCGAAGTGCGGCCGACCGCGATGATGAATCCCGAGGATTGCACGGCGATGGGTATTGCCGACGGCGACCGCGTCGAGGTCGGCAACGAGCGCGGCAGAACCGTCGTCCACGCCAGGGCGCGTGGTGGCCAGCAGCGCGGCGTCGTCGTGGTCGAAGGCATATGGCCCAACCGCAACTTTGAGACCGGCATCGGCATCAATGCCGTGACCTCGGCCGACCCCGGCTGGCCCAATGGCGGCGCGGTGTTCCACGACACTGCCGTCTCGATCAAGAAGCTGG
>CAYZQZ010000674.1:0-1963 GCA_964480235.1 uncultured Reyranella sp.
ATCTCGCCTGCCCACCCCGTGGCATTGCCCACCACCACGATCTCGTTGCGCAGCAGCTCGACGCCGGCCGAGGTGCTGGCGACGCCCGAATGGAGCGACCAGTCCCGGCACACCGCCGCCTCGGGCGCCGCCCCGATCTCGCCGAGCGCCAGCGCGACGCCCAGCGCCGAGGCGCCGCGCGACAGCGCCATCGAATGATAGGTGTCGCCGGTCGCGGTCCCCGCTCCGCGCCGCGCCGCCTCCTCGATGCGTTCCTTGGTGAGCAGCGGGCACTTGATCTGCACGAAATGGACGTCGGCCGCCGCTTCGATGCCCGCGTCCTTCATCGCCTCGGCCACCACCCGGGCAGTCTCCTCGATCTGCGCCGCCCGCCCGATCTCCTCCGGCCTGAATTCGCGCGTGAGGCCGATGCCGATCGCCAGCCGCTTGGGCCCGGCCGCCGCCGAACTCTGCTCGCGGCAGAACACCAGCATGTGGGGCGACAATCCGCCTTCGGTGCCGCCCGACATCACGATCGCCACCCGCTTCTCGACGTCGGCCAACGGGAGCTTCAGGTGCTCGGCCAGCAGAAGCTTCAGCGCCAGGGTGGCGTAGCCGCGGGTGAAGTCGTTGACGCACCCGTTGCCTTCCGTCTTGCCGACGATGGCGACGATGGTCTTCGGGTCGATTTCGCCGCGGGCAATGGCGGCGGCGAGCGGCGCGGTGTCCTGCGGACCGGCCGTGGCAAGGCGTAGCACCCGGGCCCAGCGCGTCATGTCAGGCCACCCCTTTCATGCGGCCTTCCCGGCATCGCTGCCGAAGCGGGCGCGGCGGCGACGCAGGAGCACGGTGGACGCCAGCGCCAGTGCGATCACCAGGAACGACACGCCGGTCGTCACCGTGCCCAGGGCATAGAGGACCGGCGTGGTGACGTTCGTGGTCATGCCGTAGATCTCGAGCGGCAGGGTGTTGAAGGTGCCGGCGGTGTAGAGGCTGCGCGCGAATTCGTCGTAGCTCAGCGTGAAGCCGAACAGGCCGACGCCGATCAGGCTGGGCAGCAGGATCGGCACGACGACGTGCCGGATGGTCTGCCAAGAGGTTGCGCCGAGATCGCGGGCAGCCTCCTCGTAGCGACGGTCGAAGCGATTGAACACGGCGAACATGATCAGCAGCCCGAACGGCAGGGTCCAGGTCAGGTGAGCGCCGAAGGCCGAGCTGTACCAGGCCGGATCGAGCCCGAGCACGCGGTAGAGCAGGCCGATGCCCAGGCTGATCAGGATCGACGGCACGATCAGGCTGGCGATCGCCAGATAGAAGACCAGCGCCGAACCGCGGAAGCGCTTGCGGAAGGCGAGGCCGGCGGAGAACGAGACCACCACCGTCACGATCATGGTGGCGAGGCCCAGGACCATCGAGCGTTGGAAGGAGCCCGCGAAGTCGCCGACCATCTGCTTCTCGAACAGGTTCTTGAACCAGTGCACCGACACGCCGTTCATCGGAAAGGTCAGCCCGCCCGACGGCCCCTGGAACGACAGGATCACGATGGTGATGGTCGGTCCGTAGAGGAACAGCACGAACAGGGCGAAGAATGCCGCGAGCAGCCAGAAAGCGAGGGGCCGGCGTCCGTGGCGCTGCACGTCACAGCTCCTTGCGGATGTCGACCAGCCGCATCATCGCGGCCACGGTCAGCAGCACCAGAAGCAGCAGGATCACGGCGTTGGCCGCCGCGGCAGGATACTGCAGCAGCGACATCGCGTTCATCATCATCAGCCCGACCGACGCGGTCTGGCCGCCGCTCATCAGACGCACCGTCACGAAGTCGCCCATGACGATGGTGACGACGAAGATCGAGCCGATGGCGATGCCGGGCTTGCACAGCGGCAGGATCACGTTCCAGAGCGTCTGCCAGCCGTTTGCGCCGCCGTCGCGCGCCGCCTCGAGCAGCGAGCGGTCGATGCGCATCATCGAATTGAAGATCGGCACC
>CAYZQZ010000675.1:0-1961 GCA_964480235.1 uncultured Reyranella sp.
GCAAAGGCAGCATTGAATCCGCCATCGTCCGACATCTGCTGCAGCCGCGAGCGCAGCTGCGCAGCTGCAGCCGCATCGGCGCCGGTCACCGTGCGGGCCGCCGCGAAGGTCGGCGACAGCTGGGCCTGGCCGACGAAGCTCGACGGCGTGAGCTCACCCGCCCCGGGCGCGCGCCTCGCGATCGCCAGACGATAGATCGCCGGCGCATCGGGGTGATCGTTGTATTCCTGCAGCCAGCTGGCCAGCTCGGGGAACTTGGCCTGGTAGTTCTTGGCCAGCAGCCGCTGCGCGCCGACATAGCCCATCAGCGTCTTGTCGCCGAGTTTCGCGATCTCGGCATCGGCCTGCGCCCAGTGACCGGAGGCCTGTTCCTGGAAGATGCGGCGGTAGCGGTCGCGGTCGTCGTTGTTCAGCACCGTCGGCAGGTCGGCCGGCGGCGAAATCTCGTCGAGCTCGATGACGGGCGGCGGCGGCACGAAAACGGCATGCCGAACCGCCGGGCGAAAGCCGGCGTACTGCGGCGCGGGCTTGGATGCCGGTGCGACGGCTGCGGGTTTTGCCGCTGGCGCGGGTTTGGCCGGCGGCTTCGCCGTCTGTGCCAAACCACCCATCGCCAATGTGGTCATCGCCCCCACGACGGCCACAAAAAGGATTCGGTTCATGACCACACCGTAGTTTGACTTGGGCCGCTGCGACAAGCGCCCCTTGAGGCAGCTTCCGGGTATAGTGGCGGTTACGGAGGAACACATGACCTTGCATCAGGACCGGGCCCAGGCTGTCCGTCAGCTCGTCGACCAGACGCGCGCGATTGAGAAAAGCGGCGTAACCCCCGCCAGCCTCGACAAGATCGGCGGTTTGCTTGCCGGACTTGCCCGCCGCGCCGACCTCTTCCCGCAGGAGGAGTTTCCGCTCGGCGCCGACGGCGGCATCTACCGGCTGAGCGAGGATCCCGACCACCGGTTCGCTCTCTATGCATCGGCCGGCGGCGCCGGAAAGAAGGTCCCGCCCCACAATCACACGACCTGGGCGATCATCGCCGGCGTCCACGGCGCCGAGCGCAACGTGGTCTATGACCGGCTCGACAATGGCGCGCGCGAGGGTCACGTCCAGTTGCGCGAGAACGCAGCCAGGGAAAAGACGCTGCGCCGCGGCGACTACATCTCCTACCTGCCCGACGATTTTCACCACATAGAAACGCCCGCCGGCTCCGGCGACGCTTTGCACCTTCATTTCTATGGCCTGAGCCTCGAACATCTGCCCGACCGCGTCTCGGTGGACATGGCAACCGGCACGGCTAGGCGTTTCATGGCCAGCGCGCGCATCCTGACCCCGCTGCTCGGCGTACAGCAGGTCAAGACGATGCTGAAATCGGGCGACATCTTCGCCTTCTTCGACGTGCGTGAAGAAGGTGAGTTCTCGCTGAAGGGCCATCCGCTGTTCGCGACGCCGCTGCCGCTGTCGCGGCTCGAGCCGCGCGCCTTCGCCCTTCTGCCCGACCCTGGCACGCGGATCGTGCTGATGGATTCGGGCGACCCCGACGTCGATCCGCAATGGGCTGGCCGCGCCAACCGCGCCGCCGCCCGGCTGTCGCAGATGGGCTACACCAACCTCGCCGTCATGAAGGGGGGCCTGAAGGCGTGGGCCGAAGCGGGCTATGAGGTCTTCACCGGCGTCAACGTCCCCTCCAAGGCGTTCGGCGAGGTGGTCGAGCACGACAACGACACGCCGCGCATCGATGCCGCCGACGTCCAGAAGCTGATCGACGCCAAGACCGACATGGTGATCCTCGACAGCCGGCCGCTGCCCGAGTTCACCAACATGTCGATCCCTGGCGGCGTCGACTGCCCGGGCGCCGAACTGGTCTACCGCGTGAAGGATTTCGCGCCGCGTCCGGAGACCCTGGTGATCGTCAATTGCGCCGGCCGCACGCGCTCGATCATCGGCGCGCAGTCGCTGATCAA
>CAYZQZ010000676.1:0-1955 GCA_964480235.1 uncultured Reyranella sp.
GGTGCCATCGCGAGCTTTTCTGCATCGCGCGGCGGATGGGCGTCTTCGCTCAAGGCGCGAAAGGCGCCGACATGAGCATATGAATGCGCTGCCGCCCGCCGGCGCGCGATGACCGCGCCTAATCGCCGCCGAACATTTCCTTCACTTTGCTGAAGAAGCCTTCGGATTCGGGGCTGGTCTTGCCGGCCTTCTCGAATTCCTTGAGCAGTTCCTTCTGCTTCGCCGTCAGGTTTACCGGAGTCTCGACGCCGATTTCGATGTACATGTCGCCACGCTGGGTCGAGCGCACCACCGGCATGCCCTTGCCGCGCATGCGGAACTGGTGGCCGCTTTGCGCGCCGGCGGGAATGTTGATGCGCGCCATCTTGCCGTCGAGGGTGGGCACCTCGATCGAACCACCCAGCGTCGCCTGGATCATGCTGATCGGCACGCGGCAATGCACGTCGGCGCCCTCTCGCTCGAACAGCTGGTGACGGCGCACCGAGAGGAAGACATAGAGGTCGCCCGCCGGGCCGCCACGCGTGCCGGCCTCGCCCTCGCCGGAGAGGCGGATACGCGTGCCATCTTCGACGCCGGCCGGGATGTTGACCTTGAGCGTCTTGTCGCGCCGCACCCGGCCCTGGCCCATGCAGCTCTTGCACGGCTTGTCGATCACCTGGCCCGCGCCGTGACAGGTGTGGCAGGCGCGTTCGACGGTGAAGAAGCCCTGCTGGGCGCGCAGGCGCCCGCGCCCATGACAGGTCGCGCACTGTTGCGGCTTGGAGCCGGGCTCGGCGCCCGATCCGTGGCAGGTCTCGCAGCTCACCGAGCTCGGCACGCGCACGGTGGCGTCGGTGCCCGAATAGGCCTGCTCGAGCGTGATCTCGAGATTGAAGCGCAGATCCTGGCCGCGCATGTCGGCGCGTCCGCCGGCGCCGCGACCTCGCGCGCCGCCGAACATCTCGTCGAAAATGTCACCGAACACGGAGCCGAAGTCGAAACCCTGACCCTGGAAGCCGCCTGGCCCGCCTGGATGTCCGCCCATGCTGCCGTCGAAGGCGGCGGCGCCATAGCGATCGTAGGCCGCGCGCTTCTCGGGATCCTTCAGCACGTCATAGGCGTGGTTGAGGTCCTTGAATTTCGTTTCGGCTTCCTTGTCACCCGAATTGCGATCCGGGTGATGCTGCATTGCGAGCTTTCGGTAGGCCTTCTTGATGTCGTCGCCGCTCGCCGTGCGGCTGACGCCCAGCAGCTCGTAATAATCCTGAGCCATGACGCTTTACGCAGCCCCCGCTTGCCGCCCGCCTCGTGAGAGGCGGGCCTTCCGCCGACGCGGAAGGCCCTGTTCCCTGGTCATGGGACCCCGGCTCAGTTGCCGGAGCCCGTCTTCTTGTTCTTGTCGGTGACGTCCTCGAACTCGGCGTCGACGACCTTCTCGCTCTTCGCCTCGTTCGCGCCACCGCCACCCGCAGCGCCTGCGCCTGCGGCACCCGCCGCGCCGGCCTGGGCCGCATCGGCCTGCTGGGCCTTGTACATTGCCTCGCCGAGCTTCATCGCCGCCTGGGCGAGATCGTTGGTCTTGTTCTTGATGACCTCGGTCTCTTCGCCCTTCAGTGCTTCCTTGAGAGCTTCCATCGCGGTCTCGATCTGGCCCTTCTCGGCTGCTTCGACCTTGTCGCCGTACTCCTTCAGGTGCTTCTCGGTCGAATGCACCAGCGCTTCGCCCTGGTTGCGTGCGTCGATCAGCTCGCGCTTCTTCTTGTCTTCCTCGGCGTGCACCTCGGCATCCTTGACCATCTTCTGGATATCGGCCTCGCTGAGGCCGCCGGAAGCCTGGATGCGGATCTGCTGCTCCTTGTTGGTCGCCTTGTCCTTGGCCGAGACCTGCACGATGCCGTTGGCGTCGATGTCGAATGTGACCTCGACCTGCGGCATGCCACGCGGTGCCGGCGGGATGCCGACCAGGTCGAACTGAC
>CAYZQZ010000677.1:0-1950 GCA_964480235.1 uncultured Reyranella sp.
GGGCAGAACGATGACTATGACTACGCACTGACCGCCGTTCCCGGTGACGCACTGCGCCTGCTTTACGAAAAATTTGGTGCCCGACTTCTTGAAGCCAACGTTCGTTCGTTTTTGAGCGTCAAGGGCAAAGGCGTGAATGCAGGCATACAAAGCACTCTCAGATATTCACCTGAACGCTTCATGGCTTACAACAACGGCATTGTCATGGTGGCCGACGAAATAAGGCTGGGGAACTCTCAGGATGGTATGACCGGAATCGCATGGATCAAGGGACTTCAAATCGTCAACGGTGGCCAGACCACTGCATCCCTGTACTTCACAAAGAAGAAGTATCCTGAAACCGACCTGTCCAGCGTCAGAGTGGCCGCAAAAATCATTATCATGAGAGTTCAGGACCCTACCAAGGAAGAAGCCCTAGTCTCAGACATTTCCCGTTTCGCGAACAGCCAGAACGCAGTCAGGCAGTCAGACCTGTCTGCCAACAAACCGTTCCATGTGGAGATCGAAAAGATTTCCCGTACTGTTTACTGCCCAGATGGTGTCAGTCAGTGGTTCTATGAACGCGCGGCAGGAAGCTACAACACCCTGCTGGCCAGGGAAGGCACAACCCCTGCAAAACTCAAGAAGATCAAGGACGCCATCCCAACGAGTCGTCGCCTGACCAAAACAGATCTAGCAAAGTATCTGAATGCCTGGGATCAGAAACCGGAGATTGTCAGCCTCGGCTCCCAGAAAAACTTTGATCGCTTCATGGCTGCGCTCGTTGCTCCAGAGGGACAGGAAGTCAAACTACCCTCCACAGCTGACTTCAAAGCCATGATCGCGAAGGCAAAGCTCTACCGGGATGCACAAAAACTGATCCGCCCCATGTTCCAGGCTTTCCAGGCAAACATCACGGCATATACCGTTTCCGTGACGGCCAAGATGCTCGGTGACCGCATTGATCTGGATAAGATCTGGAGCAATCAGGCTGTCTCCCATGAACTCCTGAATCAGATTGAGACATGGGCGCGCCAGGTCAGTGATGTGCTCCACGAAAGTGCTGGTGGCAAGATGATTTCGGAATGGGCCAAAAAGCCAGAGTGCAGGGACGCAGTTTTCGCTGCTTCCTACTCTCCTATAGCCACAGGAATTCCTGAGGTTCGCTACAACGGCAAATAGAAAATGGTCAACATCGTTTACAGCGCAATACGCAGCAGGATGATGTCGGGTCTTCAGGCCAGAGACACAAAACCGGAAATCCTAGTTCGCCAAGCTCTGTACGCGCAAGGGTACAGGTTCAGACTTCACCGGAAGGACCTGCCGGGAAAGCTGGATATCACCTTACCCAGACTAAGGACCGTCATCATTAGCCATGGATGCTTCTGGCACATGTACAAGGGCTCCAAACTTGCGCGACCTACTGCTGGGGGAGCTGGCCGATATCCCTTGAAGAATCATATGTCGACCGCTCGTTCTAAGCATCATGATGTGCTTCGACATTAAGTGCTCTGCCGGGCTCGGTGTAAAGATCCCTACAGTACGTGCATAAAAGTATGACTCTGCTCCGATGAAATAGCACTTGTTGTTGCACTGAACTTGGCCTAAGGAATTATTGATTTGATACTTGAACTACTCGATGAGGATTACCTCAAGGCCTTGGCATTGAAATTTCAGAAGAAGCGCAACGTTGACGAGTAATTTTTCATACTAATTTCTCTCTTAACACCCTCTATCGCCCTCACCCACCCGCGAGCGCCTTCGCCTTCCATTTGCTGACGCTCAATCTGGCAAAAGCACCTGGTCAATTTTCAGTCGGCACAGGTGGTCAATATTGGATCGGCGCCAACACTACAAGGTCAACAAGGGCCTGGAAAGCCCGAAGCGCTACCTGATGATGATCTTCTGGGAAACCTTGGAAGACCACACGGTGCACTTCCGCGAAGGCCCGCTGTTCCCGCAGTGGCGGGC
>CAYZQZ010000678.1:0-1909 GCA_964480235.1 uncultured Reyranella sp.
CAGGCCGATGGCGGCAGGCGGCAAGGCCGAAACCGACGAAGTCGCGGTGATGATCGACACAAGGGACGCCATCGACCTCGCGGCGATGCCGGCCGGCGTGGAATTCGAAGGCTACGTGAAGTCGTGGCGTCCTGCGCACATCAAACAGGCGGCCGAATAATGAAGCTGGCATCGCTCAAGGAAGGGGGCCGCGACGGCACCCTGATCGTGGTCAATCGCGAACTGACGCGCGGCGTTCGGGCGGGCGCGATCGCGCCGACGCTACAGAAGGCGATGGACGACTGGGCGACAGTGTCGCCCCGGCTCGCCGAACTGGCGGATGCCTTGCGCGACGACAAGGCGCCGGGTTCGTTCGAGCTCGATACCTCTGCGCTGGCTGCGCCGCTGCCCCGCGCCTTTCAATGGGCCGACGGTTCGGCCTATGTGGTTCACGTCGAGCTGGTGCGCAAGGCGCGTGGTGTTGAGATGCCGCCGAGCTTCTGGACCGACCCGCTGATGTACCAAGGCGGCTCTGATTCCTTCATAGGTTGCAACGACGAGATCGAGATGGCGGACGAGGCCTGGGGCATCGACTTCGAAGGCGAGATCGGCGTCATCGTCGACGACGTGCCGATGGGCATTTCCCCGGCGGCGGCGCGAAAGCACATCAAGCTGGTGACGATCCTGAACGACGTCTCCCTGCGCAACGTGATCGTCACCGAACTCGCCAAGGGCTTCGGCTTCTTTCACGGCAAGCCGGCCACGGCGTTCGCCCCGGTCGCCGTCACGCCCGACGAACTGGGGGAGGCGTGGGACGGCGCCAGGATCAACCTCCCGCTGATTTCGACCCTGAACGGCCGGGAGTTCGGCCATCCCAACGCCGCCACCGACCTGACTTTCGATTTTGGCCAGCTGATCGCCCACGCTGCGAGGACTCGCTACCTCGAGGCCGGAACGGTCGTGGGCTCCGGCACTGTCGCCAACCGCGACGCCGCGGCCGGCTGCTCCTGCATTGCCGAACGCCGTGTCCGCGAGACGATTGATGATGGCAAGCCCAGCACGCCGTTCATGAAATTTGGTGACCGCATTCGCATCGAAATGTTCGACAAGGCGGGTCATTCGATCTTCGGCGCCATTGACCAGAAGGTTGTGAAGTACGATCCGCCTGCGTAGGGTCGTGGTCGGAGGCGGCCATGAAACTGATCGGTTATTTCCGCTCGTCGGCGGCGTTTCGCGTGCGAATCGCACTGAACCTGAAGGGCATTGCCGTCGAGCACGCCTCGCGCCATCTGCGGAAAGGCGAACATACCCACCCGGACTACGTCGCGATCAACCCGCAAAAACTGGTGCCTGCGCTGGTTCTCGACAACGGCGAGGTCCTGACCCAGTCGCTGGCAATCCTCGAATATCTCGAGGAGACTCATCCCGCCCCGCCGCTGTTGCCGCGGGACCCGGTCGAGCGTGCCCGCGTGCGATCCCTGGCGTTGATCCCCACCGCCGATATTCATCCCATCCAGAACCTGCGCGTGATGGCCTACCTGCGCGAAAAATATGAGCAGAGCGAGGAGGGCACCTTCGCCTGGTCGCGGCACTGGATCGAAACCGGCTTCGAGGCCTATGAGGCGTCGGTCGCCCGCAACCGCTGGACGGGCACCTTCAGCCACGGCAACGCGCCGACCATGGCGGATCTCTGTCTGGTGCCCCAGGTCTTCAACGCCGTACGATTCAAGGTCGACATGAAGCGCTTTCCGACCATCCAGCGCATTCACGAGGCTTGCATGAAGCATCCGGCGTTCGATGCTGCACAGCCATCCAAGCAGCCGGACGCCGAACCTTGAAGAAACTTCTGGCTGCGCTTGCGGCCTTGATCGTCGTTCTGGGGGGCGGCGCTGTCGTGGCCGTGCCGCTGGTCGAAGAGCACTCGGCACGC
>CAYZQZ010000679.1:0-1886 GCA_964480235.1 uncultured Reyranella sp.
ATTGTACCTCACACTCCAGTTGAGGAGTGCAAAAATGCATATCTACTCGCCATGGCTGCATATGACATATGCCCGCCCTCTGAACAATGCAAGCCGAACATTGCTCAGTGAATCCGCGCAAATTCTCAGCGCATTTGGGCGCCCGACTAGGGCCGTTTGAAGGCTACGACGCCCATCAGGCCAATGAGAATCAGGAGCAACGTGCCGTCGCCCCAGCGGCTGTACGGGGTAGCCACACGCGCCGGTGGCAGCGCATGGTCGATCACCCCTTCCTGCTCCATGTCGAGCATCGCCAGCACCCGACCGTACGCGTCGATCACCGCCGACACGCCTGTATTGGCGGCGCGGATCATGGGCAACCCTTCCTCTACAGCGCGCAGGCGAGCGCTCGCCAGATGCTGATAGGGACCGGTCGACAGGCCAAACCACGCGTCGTTGGTGATGTTGACCAGCCAGCGCGGCCGGCTCCCGGAATCGACGATGGCTCCAGGGAAAATCACCTCGTAGCAGATCATTGGCGCCACCGCGGGCAGACCCGGCAAGGCAAGCGTCGCAGGGCCCGCCCCCTCCTCGAACGAACCGCGGCCGACCAACCCCGAAACCGGCGCGAGCTGGCGATGGAAGGGTATGTACTCCCCGAGCGGCACCAGATGGACCTTGTCGTAGGTCGCCACGATGCGGCCGTCGTTGTTGATGACGAGCAGCGAATTCCACACGCCGTCCTCGTTGCGGCCAGTGTTGCGCGCAGCGCCGGTGAGCAGGTAGCCCCCGGCCGGCGCCGCCGACGCCATGACCGCGAGCGCCGTCGAAGTCGGCGAGACGACCAATGGCACGGCTGTCTCCGGCCACACGACGGCGGCGAGCTGGTCGAATCCGGGGCGCCGACTGAGCTCGAGCAGCCTCTTCATCTGCTCGTTGCGCCCCGCCGGCAGCCACTTGATCGCCTGAGGCACGTTGGGCTGCACGATGCGCACCTTCGGCCCTTCGGGGCCGCTGTATCCCGCCATCACCCAATCGCCCGCCTGCCCAGCCGCAAGCACGAGCACGAGAGCGGCCGCCATAGCACGCCAGCCCGCGATTGGAGCCGCCAGAACGATGAAGCTCAGGGTGCCCAGCCCATAGACGCCGAACAGGGCGGCACCCTGGAGCAGCGGCGTGGCGAAGGCCCAGACATGGCCCAGCGGATTCCACGGGTAGCCGGTGAAGATGTGCCCACGCAGCCACTCCGCGACCGTCCAGCACACCGCCAGCAGCAGCAGCCGTCGATAGCGGCCCCCGACATGCGGCCAGCGATTGGCCAGCCAGCGCGCCACCGCTGCGGCAGCGCCGGGAAAAAATCCCAGGATGACAGCAAGCCCGGCGACGATGGGCACACCGAGCGGACCGTAGTCGGCCGGAGGCACGTAGAAGGCCTCGACGATCCAGTAGGAACCGACGGCAAAATGGCCGAGACCCCAGGCCCACCCCCGGGCAAGCGCTTCGCGTGGCGTTGCGGCAGCATCCCACTGCCATACGAAGATCACGATGCCGGCGATGGCGAGCGGCAGCCAATACAGCGGCGGCATCGCCAGCGACGCCAGCGCACCCGCGATCAGGCTCAGACCGACCGCGCGCCAACCTTTTGTCATGTCCGCGAAACTACGACTCTCAGGCGCCCGGCGGCGATGAGACCGGCGGACGCACGCGCAGGCGACGGATGCGCCGCGGATCGACGTCGAGGATCTCGAATTCGACACCCGACGGATGGCTCACCACCTCACCGCGTTCGGGAATGCGCCCGAGCAGGGAAAAGATCAGGCCGCCGACAGTGTCGATCTCGCGCCGCTCGTCCTCCGACAGAACGTTGCCGATTTCCTTCTCGAGCAGTTCGACCGTCGTGCGCCCAT
>CAYZQZ010000680.1:0-1882 GCA_964480235.1 uncultured Reyranella sp.
CATGGGCGTGTGGCAGTCCGACGGCTGCCACCCCCACGGCGACCGCTTCGACCGTCCGGGCCGCACCACAGTGGTGCTCGGCCGCAAGAAAGTGGGCGATGTCTTCGTCGCCACGCATACGCACATGTCGCTGTTCCGCGGAACGCCAGACCGCAGCTTCGGCAATTTCAGCTCCTGAACTTTCAGCTGGCGAACCGCAGAACCAGGAACAGGAAGGCTGCGAAAAGCACCGAGCCCAGCATCACGCAGGCCGGTATGGTGAGCACCCAGGCGAGCAGAATGTTGCGCAACGTGCTGCGCTGCAGGCCCGATCGGTTTGCGAACATCGTGCCCGCGATTCCGGACGACAGCACATGGGTCGTGCTGACCGGAACACCGAAGGCGTCCGCGATCCCAATCGTCCCCATCGCCACCAGTTCCGCCGACGCGCCCTGCGCGTAGGTCAGGTGAGACTTGCCGATCTTCTCGCCGATGGTCACGACGATGCGCTTCCAGCCGATCATCGTGCCAAGCCCCAGCGCGAGGGCTGTGGCGACCTTCACCCATAGCGGTATGTAGTCGGTGATCTCCGAAAGCCCGTCGGCCAGCGCATCGAGCACGGCGGCATCGGCGTCGCCGACTTGATCCGTTCGATTCAGGAGCTCGACCGCATTCGTGAGCAGATAGATATCCTGCCGAACCTGCGAGCGCTCGCTGCTGGAGAGCTGGCTGACGGATTTGATGCGGTCCAGGGCCTGGGCAATGCGCCGGTTCTCGAGCGCCAGCGACGGAAGGGTCCACTCATCGACCTTCCGGATCGACAGAAAGCGGGTCAGATGCCGCTCGGCCGCCGCCTCGTCGATCGGTCCCGGCGCGCCGCCGCGGGCGAGAATGGGCGCGGCCCTATGCGAGGCGGCGACAATGGCTTGCAGTTGCTCCTGCGAGGCCGGCAGGTGCAGGGCAAAGGCTGCCGGCGCCAGGCCGATAAGCACCAGCATGATCAGGCCCATGCCCTTCTGGCCGTCATTCGACCCATGAGCAAAGCTCACGCCGGTACAGGTCACGATCAGGATGCCGCGGATCCAGAGCGGCGGCGGCGCCTTTCCTTCGGGCGCGCGATAGAGCGCGGGATTTGCGACCACCCGCCGGGCAATCAGCAACAGCACCGCGGCCGCGACGAAGCCGACGACCGGCGACACCAGCAGAGCCAGAATCGTGGCGCGCAGCTGGCTCAGGTTTACTCCCGCACCAAAGCCCTCGCCGTTCAGCCAGCCGTTCATCAGGCCGACACCGATGATCGAGCCGATCAATGTATGGGAACTCGAAGCGGGCAGGCCGACATACCAGGTGCTGAGGTTCCAGATGACCGCCGACAGCAGCAGCGCGAATACCATGGCGAAACCGGCGCCGGTGCCAACATGCAGCACCAGTTCGACCGGCAGGAGCGCAACGATGCCGTACGCCACCGCACCGCTCGACAACACGACTCCGAGAAAGTTCCAGAGGCCCGACCAGACAGCCGCCTGGGCTGGAGACATGGAATGGGTATAGATCACCGTCGCCACGGCATTGGCTGTGTCGTGGAAGCCGTTCACGAACTCGAAACCCAGCGCGAACAAGACGGCCAGGACCAGAAGGACCAGCATGCCGGCCCCGATCGAGCCGTCGGTGAGGAGTTCCATCAGTCCGACACCTTCATGTCGGATCGACCGCGCCCTTCTGCTCGACGATGCGACGATACTGGTCGGGCTGGCGATGTAGAGCGAAGTTGAACGTCGAGCGCTTGTAGCTTTGTCCCGCGTCAAGATCGCAACGATGCACGATCAGTTCGTCGTCGCTGCCGCCGGCACGCGCCACCACCTTGCCGGAAGGCGCCACGATCATGCTGTCGGCGAGGGAGGGT
>CAYZQZ010000681.1:0-1880 GCA_964480235.1 uncultured Reyranella sp.
ATGAGCTTGATCGGCACATCGAGCTGCGCGCGCGAATAGCCGATCGACAGGCCCAGCTTCATCGTCGCTCCCCCAAAGTCTGTATGGAGCATAGCGGGCGGGAAACTCGGCAGTCAGGGGTGATCTAGTAGGAGGTCCGCCAGACGATGTGGATGACTCGGGGCAAGCCCAGCCCGGCCATTCCACCTGTCGCCGGCACGCACAAAGGAGAACGACCGCCTTTCGGCGGCCGTTCGTATTTGTCATGCGTTGGCGATTTACGCCGGCGCATAGCTCTTGCCCGGCCAGCGATAGCCTGGGGCCGGCAGGGGAATGCGATCCTTGATCAGGTAATCTTCGAGGACGGGAATACCCTCGGCAGTATTACCCTTCTCGCACTTGTCGATCGCGGCAGCCGCTGCTTCCAGCAGGTCGCGATTCTTGTATTGACGGTACTTGTCCGACAAGGCCTTGCAGTAGGACACCGGATCCTTGAAGACGCCGACGCCGACCTGGCTCATCTGCGGCAGGCCCATCGAGATCACGACGCGGCGGTTTTGCGGCTCCCGGACGCCGTCACCGGTCTTGACCAGCAACTCGCTCTCGCCGCGACCCTCCACAGCGACCGACGTCGGAGGCACGCCCTCGCGCACCAACGCGTCCTTGACCGCAACGGCGCGGCGCATCGACAGCGCCATGTTGTACTGATCGGGGCCCGAGGTGTCGGTGTGGCCCACCGCAGTGATGGCTGGCTGGCCGCCGTTCTTGAAGGCGGTGGCCGCCTGGCTGATTGTGGCCAGCGCCTGGGCCGTCAGGTCAGACTTGTCCCAGTCGAAGAAGACCATGTAGGTCCGCACCTCCGGCTGTGGCGCCGCCGGGGGCGCGGTAACGGCTTGCTGAGGTTCGCTGCAGGCGCCGAGCAGCAGGGCGGCCCCAAGGATAGCTATCGCTGGGGCAATCGACGACTTGAACATGTTCACGTCCTCCTGTCGCGGCTTCAAGTACGACCACGGCGACGGCGCGGCCTCGGGCGCGACCCGATGCAACCCGAAGCATCAAGGTGGGAGGATTTCTAACGGGGCGGGTGTGACCATCGGGTGGCCCCGACCCGCGTTTCGCATATGCAGCAGCCATAAAACGGCCGAGATTCAAAGTGGAGGAATCTCCACCATTTGAATGAGAGGAAAGCTCAGGAGAGCGCTTTCCTCACGGCGGCGGCGACTGCGTCGACCTGCTCAAGCTTGAGGTGGGGGCCAATCGGCAGACTGAGTACGGTGTCGGCGAGTTGCTCGGCGAGCGGAAAGCTGCCCCTGCCCTGTACAAGATCGGCATAAGCCTGCTGCAGATGCGGCGGGATCGGATAATGCACCAGGGTGCCGATGCCCTGACTGTCGAGTGTCTTGATCAGGTCGGCTCGCTGTTGCGTGCGCACGACGTAGAGGTGCCATACCGGCTCCGCCCATTGCGGCGCGCGAGGCAGACCGAGTCCGGGAATGCCGGACAGCCGGTCGTCGTAGCGCGCAGCCACCAGGCGGCGCTGCTCGTTCCAGCGGTCGAGATGCCTGAGCTTAACCCTCAGGAATGCCGCCTGCAGCTCGTCGAGACGCGAGTTGAAGCCGCGCTCGATGTTCACATATTTGACCTTGCTGCCATAGTTGCGCAATGCGCGCAGCCGATCGGCCAACTTGTCGTCGTCGGTTGTCACTGCCCCGCCGTCGCCGAAGGCGCCAATATTCTTGGTTGGGAAAAAAGAATGCGCCCCGGCATCGCCCAGCGCGCCGGCGCGCCGGCCTCGTACTTTCGAGCCCTGGGCCTGCGCCACGTCCTCGACGACTTTGAGGCCATGCTTGCGCGCCAGCCCCATGATGGCGTCCATGTCGGCCGGCTCGCCGTAGAGATGT
>CAYZQZ010000682.1:0-1877 GCA_964480235.1 uncultured Reyranella sp.
CCATGTCGAGTGCAAGAACTGCGGCGAGCTGAAGCGCCCGCACATGGTCTGCTCGCATTGCGGCTACTACCGCGAGGACATGCCGGTCCTGGCCGACAGCGCGTCGGCCGAGAAGTAGTCTTCACGGAGCGCGCCGATGAGCGCGGGCAAGGTCGTTCTCGCGCTCGACGGCATGGGCGGCGATCACGCCCCCGGTGTCGTGGTGAATGGCGCCGACATCGCCCGCGAACGCTATCCTGGCGCCTCCTTTCTTTTGTTCGGCGATCCGGCCCGGCTTAAGCCGCTGGTCGACAAGCGCAAGGGCCTGTCCAAGGTCCTCGAGATCGTGCCGGCCGAAGACGCCGTGCTGGCCGACGACAAGCCGACCTTTGCCCTGCGCCGGCGGCGCAAGTCGAGCATGTGGCTGGCCTGCGAGGCGGCGGCGCAGGGCCGCGCCGATACCGTGATTTCCGCCGGCAATACTGGCGCGTTGCTGGCGATTTCGATGTTTGCCATGCGCATGGTCGAGGGCGCGCGCCGGCCGGCGCTGGCGTCGTTCCTGCCGACCAGCCGCGGCGAGACTGTGATGCTCGATCTCGGCGCCAATCTTGAGTGTGACGCCGACAATCTCGCCGAGTTCTCGGTGATGGGCAGCGTCTTCGCCCAGGTGCTGCTCGGCCTCGACAAGCCCAGGGTCGGCCTTCTGAACGTCGGCTCCGAGGAACTCAAGGGCCACGAGGAACTGCGAGTCGCTGCCGCCCGCCTGCGCAGCGAGAACTCGCCGGTCAATTTTCACGGCTTCGTCGAGGGCAACGATATCGGGACAGGCCTGGTCGACGTCGTGGTCACCGACGGCTTCACCGGCAACATCGCACTGAAGTCGATCGAGGGCACCGCCAAGCTCTATACCAGCTTCGTGCGCGACGCCTTCAGGACCTCGACCTTCGCCAAGATCGGCTACCTGTTCGCCTCGGGCGCCTGGACCAAGCTGCGCAAGCGGGTCGACCCGCGCCGCTACAATGGCGGCGTGTTTCTCGGGCTCGACGGCATCTGCGTGAAGAGCCACGGCGGCACCGATGATCTGGGCTTCGCCTATGCGATCGGCGTTGCGGTTGATCTGGTGCGCTACGAATACAAGAACAAACTCGTCGAAGGCCTGGCAAGGCTGAAACAGGTCACGCCGGCTCAGTCGCCGGCGACGGCCGAGCTGCAGGCCACCGGAGGAGCTGAGTGATTCGGTCCGTCGTTCAGGGATGTGGCGCCTATCTGCCCGAAAGAGTCGTCACCAATGACGAACTGGCCAAGAAGATGGAGACCTCGGATGAGTGGATCCGTCAGCGCACCGGCATCACGCAACGCCACATTGCCGCCGACGGCGAGTTCACCTCGCATCTCGCCCTGAAGGCCTCCGAGCGCGCCCTCGCTCATGCCGGGGTGAAGGTTTCCGACCTCGACCTGATCGTGCTGGCGACCGCCACGCCCAACGAGACCTTCCCGGCCACCGCCACGGTGGTGCAGAAGGAACTCGGCATGACCAAGGGCGCCGCCTTCGACCTGCAGGCGGTCTGTGCCGGCTTCGTGTACGGCGTCTCGGTCGCCGACAGTCTGCTCAAGACCGGCATGGCCTCGACGGCGCTGGTGATCGGCGCCGAGACCTTCTCGCGCATCCTCGACTGGAACGACCGCGGCACCTGCGTGCTGTTCGGCGACGGCGCGGGCGCCATTGTGCTCAAGGCGGAGCAGGGGCAGGGGACCTCCGCCGACCGGGGCATCCTGGCCAATGCCCTGCATTCGGATGGCCGCCAGCACGACATTCTCTATGTCGATGGCGGTCCGAGTTCGACCAGGACCACCGGCTTCCTGCGTATGGAAGGCAAGGAGGTCTTCAAGCACGCCGT
>CAYZQZ010000683.1:0-1870 GCA_964480235.1 uncultured Reyranella sp.
GAACTTGATGTGGTCGAACAGGGTCGGCGCGCCGTCCTTCTTGGCCTCGTCGACGTCGATCACGAACGGCAGCACCTCGTAGTCGACCTTGATCAGCTTGCAGGCCTCGGCGGCGATCGCCTGGGTGTCGGCGGCGACGGCGGCGACCGGGTGGCCGTGGAACAGGGCGCGCTCGCGCGCCATGACGTTGCGGCACATCCAGCGCATGTCCTGGATGCCCAGCATCACCGCGCCCTTCTCGATCGGGAAGTCGACGATGTCCTTGGAGGTCACGATCGCCTTCACCCCGGGCAGCTTCTCGGCCTTCGACGTGTCGATGCCGCGGATCTTGGCGTGCGGGTGCGGGCTGCGCAGGACCTTGCCCCAGATCATGCCGGGCATGGTGGCGTCCGCGGCGTAGGCCGCCCGGCCGGTGACCTTGTCGGCGCCGTCAGGCCGGGGGGTGCGCTTGCCGATCCATTTGTTTTCGCTGTTGTCGTTGGTCATGGCGGGCGATTCCTCTGCCGGAGCTAAGAATGAGACCCGCATAAGACCCGGTCGGGGTGCGAAATTCAATTGTGCATAGAGGCTGTTGCCCGCCGAAGGACGCTCCCCGGCGTTTTTTCCTGCGGATTCGGCCGCTCGTCGCGCCGCACCGACCTGCCGGCGCATCGGCGGGATGCCGCCGCGCAGGCAGGGCGAGGGCTTCGCTCCCCGCAGGGAGCCGTCGGACTAGAGTCGCTTTTCGACGCAGTTGCCGAAGGCCACGGTCACCGCTGCGGTGCCCGTAAGGTCCGCCGTCCAGCCTTCGACGTCGCTGCCTTCGAAGCTCAATCGAAGAGTCTGGCTCCTGGCGAATTCGACGAGGAACTCTTCCAGGTTCTTGAGCTTGACGACGAATTCCAGCCCGGCGTCGCCGTCGCTGAAATGGAAGCCGGTGGCCGTGGCATTCCACGGCGATTCCTTGTCGAACCGCATCACGACCTTCTGCTTGGCGCCGTCCTTGATCTTCCAGCCGCTCGAGCCGAGCTGCACGGTCATTTCCTCGTCGCCCTTGTAGACCTTGATCGAGAAGAAGAGTCCCTTGCCCGATGCGGACATGCCGCAGACCGGGGTGCCGTCGTTCGATTTGCCGGCGAACGCCTTCCAGTAGCCTGCCGTTGCGATCGTACTGGTCTGCGCGACAGCCATCGGTGCCGCCAAGAGCGCCAGTGATGCCGCGAGCGCGGCAATGCCAAACTTGCTCAATTCCCCTCTCCCCAAGTAGTGCCCTGCGCACCTAATCAGGTCCGAAATCGGACGCCAGCTTTTCCTGCTCGATGCAATTTCATTTTTTCCCGTCGATGCATCGACGACGTGATTGAGGTCGATTGACTCTCGGACGCGGTCTAGCGGGCCGGCATCTTGAGCTCGAATTCGAGCTGCTGCTTGTGGACGACCATGTGGCCGCGCGCGGGCATGTCGACGATGCCCTTGCGCCGCCATTCGTTCAGCGTCCGGTTCACGCTCTCGCGCGCGAGACCGGCCATGGCGGCGATGTCGTTCTGGCTGATGCGGTGGCGGATGGTGATGTCGGACCCGCCGGTGCTTTCGCCGAGATGCTGCGCAAGCCGCAGCAGGGTGCGCGCGATGCGCTCCTTCACGGGCAGGAAGCTCGCGGCGGCAGCCTCGTCGTTGGCCTGCCGCAGGCGGGCGGCCAGGGTGAGAGAGATGTTGCGGTAGAGCGCCGGATCCTTGCTCAGGCAGTCGGCGAACGCCGAGCGGCTGACGAAGGTGAGGGTGCAGTCGCTGATCGCGTGCACGTTCGCCGAACGCGGCAGGCCGTCGAGCATCGAAATCTCGCCGACGATCGAGCCCGGCCCGAGGATCGCGAGGGTCCGCTTCTCGCCGG
>CAYZQZ010000684.1:0-1857 GCA_964480235.1 uncultured Reyranella sp.
CCTTCGCAGTGGCGGCCACCGCACTGCTGCCCGAAGAGATCGGTCGCTTGCTCGCACCGCTCGACCAGCGCGAGCGCGAGATTCTCGCGCTGCGATTCGGTCTCGATCGCGGCGAGCCCCGCACGCTCGAAGAAGTCGGCGAAGCGTTCAACCTCACCCGTGAGCGCATCCGTCAGATCGAGGCGCGCGCGATGAGCAAGTTGCGCCATCCGTCGAGCGACACCGGCGCACGCGACCTCCTCTCGGTGTAACACCGCCCACCGTGCTCTGCGCGGTCGGTGACGTCGTCGAAGACGTCGTCGTACATCTCAACGGTCCCGTCAATCTCGGCACCGACACGGTGTCGACCGTGACGCGTCGTCGCGGCGGAAGTGCGGCGAACGTTTCGTACTTCGCCGCCGCAGTCGCAGGACGTTCGCGCTTCGTCGGACGCATCGGTGACGACGACACCGGTGAACGACTCGTCGCCGCGTTGCACCGTGCCGGAGTCGAAACGTTCCTCGAACGTGAAGGGTCGACGGGAACCATCGTCGTCGTCGTCGACGAGCACGGTGAGCGCACGATGCTCTCCGACCGCGGTGCGGCACCGCAGCTCGCACACGTTCCCGATGCTGCCCTCGACGGAACGTCGGTGCTGCACCTGCCTTTGTATTCGCTCACGCACGGTGCGATTGCGGTCGCGTGCGTCGATGCGGCACGGCGTGCGCACGACCGCAACGTTGCCGTGTCGCTCGACTTGTCGTCCGTGACGAGCATCGTCGACATCGGCGCCGATGCCGTTGCCGAAATCGTTGCGACGATCCGCCCGCGATGGGTGTTGTGCAACGCCGAGGAATGCGATGCAGCAGGCGGTATCGACACTCTCATGCGCATCGCACCGTGGGCGACCATCGTCACCAAACACGGCGCCGACCCCACCGACGTGTCACGGCGCGGCGGATCAGGTTGGACGACGTCGCACCACCCCGTTCCACCCGTTGACGACGTCATCGACACGACCGGTGCGGGCGACGCGTTCGCCGCGGGTCTTCTCGTTGCCGCTGCATCGGGGGCATCGATCGACGTCAGTGTTTCCGCCGCACATGCACTTGCGGCCCGCACACTGCGCAGCGCGGGTGCCACACTGGCTTTATGAGAAAGGTCCGGCATGACGTTGCGCATTGACCCCCGCGTCGCCGACGCACTCGGCGCACGACGCGCCGTCGTCGCCCTCGAATCGACGATCTTTTCCCACCTCGGCTTGCCGTCGCCATCGAACGCCGAGGCGTTGCACGGCTGCCTCGCCGCGATCCGCGACCACGCCGCCACGCCGGCAATCACCGCTGTCATCGACGGCGTCGAGCGTGTCGGTCTCGCCGACACGGAACATCCGCTCATCCTCGGTCCGGCACGCAAGGCCGCCGAGCGTGACCTGTCCGTTGCCGTCGGGCAACGCTGGGCCGTCGGTGCGACGACGGTGTCGGCATCCGTGGCGTTGGCTGCACGCGCGGGTGTGAAGGTGTTCGCCACCGGTGGAATCGGCGGCGTGCATCGCGGTGCGGAGGAAACCGGTGACATCAGCGCCGATCTCGGAGCGATCGCGCGCCATCCGGTCGTCACGGTGTCGGCCGGCGCGAAGTCGTTCCTCGACCTGCCGCGCACGTTGGAGCACCTCGAGATGCTCGGTGTTCCGGTGATCGGTTTCGAATGCGACGAGTTCCCCGCGTTCACCGTCCGCTCGAGCGGTCTACCCCTCGCCCATCACACGAACGACGTCGCCGAATTGGCGCGCATTGCGCGTGCACAACTCGCCAGCGGTACCGGGATGCTCGTCGTCACACCTGTACCGGCCGACATCGCACTCGCTGCCGACGAACT
>CAYZQZ010000685.1:0-1852 GCA_964480235.1 uncultured Reyranella sp.
ATGGACTGCGACACGACCGGCATCGAGCCCGACTTCGCGCTCGTGAAGTTCAAGAAGCTGGCCGGCGGCGGCTACTTCAAGATCATCAACCAGGCCGTGCCGCCCGCGTTGCGGACGCTCGGCTACGGTGAGGCGCAGATCGCCGAGATCGAGGCCTATGCCGTCGGCCACGGCTCGCTGCGTCAGGCGCCGGCGATCAACCACACGACATTGAAGGCCAAGGGCTTCACCGACCAGGTGCTGGCCAAGCTCGAGGGCGGACTGAAGACCGCCTTCGACATCAAGTTCGCCTTCAACAAATGGTCGCTCGGGGAAGATTTCCTGACGCGCGCGCTGAAGATCCCGGCGGACAAGCTCAACGATCCGTCGTTCGAGCTGCTGCCGCACCTGGGCTTCTCGAAGAAGGACATCGAGGCTGCGAACGAGCACGTCTGCGGAGCGATGACCCTCGAGGGCGCGCCGCATCTCAAGGCCGAGCATCTGCCTGTCTTCGATTGCGCCAATCCCTGCGGTCGAAAGGGCAAGCGATTCCTCTCGGTGGAGAGCCACATCCACATGATGGCGGCGGCGCAGCCGTTCATCTCCGGTGCGATCTCCAAGACGATCAACATGCCCAACGACGCGACGGTGGAGGACTGCAAGCAGTCTTACATGCTGTCGTGGAAACTGGCGCTCAAGGCCAACGCCCTCTATCGCGACGGCTCCAAGCTGTCTCAGCCGCTCAACTCGCAGCTCCTGGCGGATGACGAGGACGAGGCGGCCGAGGTTGCCGAGCAGATCGCGGCGGCGCCTCAGGCCGTTCGCGCGGCGACGATGGCCGAAAAGATCGTCGAGCGCATCGTGGTCCGCGAGCGTGAGCGGGAGAAGCTGCCCGGCCGCCGCAAGGGCTACACCCAGAAGGCCAGCGTCGGCGGTCATAAGGTGTACCTGACCACCGGCGAGTACGAGGACGGACGCATCGGCGAGATCTTCATCGACATGCACAAGGAGGGCGCCGCCTTCCGCTCGCTGATGAACAACTTCGCCATCGCGATCTCGATCGGCCTGCAGTACGGCGTGCCGCTCGAGGAGTTCGTCGAGGCGTACACCTTCACGCGCTTCGAGCCTTCGGGCCTCGTCGAGGGCAACGACGCGATCAAGATGTCGACCTCCGTGCTCGACTACATCTTCCGCGAACTGGCCGTGTCCTATCTCGGACGCCACGACCTCGCCCATGCCCGCACCGACGACCTGCGCCACGACTCGTTGGGCGCCGGCGAGGCGCAGGCGGAGATGCCGCCCGCGCTCGACGCCATGAAGCGCGTCGCCTCGGTCGGCTATGTGCGGAACAATCTCTACGTCTTCTACGGCAACGAGGGGTCCAATGGCGCGGCGGCCGGCCAAGCGGCCGGAAGCGGCGCGTCCTCGCTCCTCGCGGCCGGAAACGGCGAATCCGGCGCTCTGCCGGTGGCCCATGTCCATGCCCGTGGACACGGCCACGCGGTGGACGCCGGTCTCGGGACCGCGGCGGGTTCCTCCCAGACCGTCGCCGTGGCTGCCGACCTCGCCTCCGCGCTCGATGCCCAGTTGGACCAGGCCCGCACGGCCCGGCTCAAAGGGTATGAGGGCGATGCGTGCGGTGAGTGCGGCAATTTCACGCTGGTGCGCAACGGGACTTGCCTCAAATGCGTGACCTGCGGCGGCACCAGCGGCTGTAGCTGAGGCGCTCCCAGCGCCTCAGACTTGCTCCTCCCTGATTTGGCGGCGACCGAATCGTCGCCCCCATTTTTCTTTTGGGCACCGCCGGGCGCATAATGCCGGCCTCGAACCAGGGAGGGCTCCATGGCTTTCGCCGGAATCGACTACCTCGCCG
>CAYZQZ010000686.1:0-1850 GCA_964480235.1 uncultured Reyranella sp.
CGCCGCGCCCCGCGGGGGCACCGCAGCCACCCCGCCCCGGCCTGCCGCCGCGCCCGCCCGCCGCCGCGCCGCGGGCGCCGGTGCCCCTGGAATCGCCGCAGGTCGTCTAGGATGCGCGCGAACTGGCGCGGCGCTGCAACACGCTCGCCGAACTCGAGGCCGCGGTGCGCGGCTTCGAGGGCTGCACCCTGAAGCGCACCGCCAAGAACACGGTGTTCGCCGACGGCGTCGCCGGCGCGCCGGTAATGGTGGTGGGCGAAGCGCCGGGCGCTGACGAGGATCGCCTCGGCAAGCCGTTCGTGGGCGTGAGCGGCCAGCTGATGGACCGCATGATGGAGTCGATCGGGCTCAGCCGCACGGGCGAAGGCAACTCCGCCTTCTACATCACCAACATCCTGTTCTGGCGCCCGCCCGGCAACCGCACACCGACGCTCGCCGAGCAGGCGATGTGCCTGGCCTTCACGCGCCGCCACATCGAGCTCGCCAGACCGAAGGTGCTGGTGCTGGCGGGCGGCGTCGCGGTCAAGGCCGTGCTCGATACTGCCGAAGGCATCACGCGGCTGCGCGGCAAATGGACCAGCGTGAAGCTCGACGACGGCAGCGAAGTGCCGACGATGCCGACCTTCCATCCCGCTTTCCTGCTGCGCACGCCGGCCAGCAAGCGCCAGAGCTGGTCCGACCTCCTAGCAATCGACAAGCGTCTGCGCGAACTGGGCGTGCGCTAGAGCGACGGCGCGACAAAAGACAACCTAATCCTTCGAGACGCTCGCTTCGCGAGCTCCTCAGGATGAGGACCTTTCCACTCCGGCGTTCGCTAGAGCTTCTTCCTGAGGAAGAACTTCTTGTGGCCCTTGGGGTAGTCGTCGAGCGTGCCGAAAACCTCGAAGCCGCGCGATTCGTAGAACGGGCGCGCCTGGAACGAGTGCGTGTCGAGTTCGATCGAGTGGCAGCCGCGCTCGCGGGCATAGGCCTCGGCTTCGTCCATCAACCGGGTGCCCCAGTCCTGGCCGCGCACCGCCTCGTCGATCCAGAGGATGCGGATCTGCAGGTAGCCGCCCCAGATGCCGCCAAGCAGGCCGCCCAGCGTCTCGCCGCGCGCACTCTTCACGAAGAGATTAACCGGGTAGTACGCCGCAACGCCGGTCGCGGCGATGTTGTAGAGGTCGAGCCGGTCGCGCACGAGGGTGGCGGCGTCGCCGCCTTCCTGCGTGAAGACGATTTTCAGGTCGGACATGTGATCTCCCGCCGAAGCGGGAGGGTTAAGCCACTTTTGGCGCCTTGAGTCGAGACACCGCCTCGCGCACCGGCGGGTCGAGGCCGGCGCCGCCTTTGCCGAGGTGGGCGATGATCGCCGACCGCATGCGCGGGGCCCACAAGTTTGCCAGGTGGTCTGCGATCGCAGCCACCGCGTCGCCGCTCTTCTGCGGGACGAAGAACCTGCCGATCTGGTTGGCCATCATCACCAGCTTGCCGTCATGCATCGACACGTTCGCTACTCCGCCGCGACCTTGGTTGCGATGCGCCGGCTGTGCTCGGCCTGCTCGTTGTACTCGCGCTGCCACTCGCTCGGCCCGTTCGAGAGGCCGACCTGCACCGCCGTTACCTTGTATTCGGGGCAGTTGGTCGCCCAGTCGGAGAAATCGGTGGTGATGACGTTGGCCTGCGTGTCGGGATGGTGGAACGTGGTGTAGACCACGCCCGGCGCCACGCGGTCGGTGATCTGCGCCCGCAGCGCTGTCTCGCCGGCCCGGCTCTGCAGCTTCACCCAGGCGCCGTCTCGGATGCCGCGCTGCTCGGCGTCGTGCGGAGGGATCTCCAGCACGTCCTCCTTGTGCCAGGCGACGTTGCCG
>CAYZQZ010000687.1:0-1848 GCA_964480235.1 uncultured Reyranella sp.
AGGCGCAGGCCGTCGGCGCGCGGAAAATAGCGCGGTTCGTGCGGCCAGCCGGGCAATCCGGCAAATCGTGCGTCTGGTGTGCGCAAGGCCTCGGTCATTGGTGTATCCTGTTCCACATGAACGCCCCCTCCAAACCCGTCCCGCAGAAGGACTCCCAGCAGGATGCGCGCGCCGAACGGCTGGCTGCGGCTTTGCGGGAAAACCTCAAGCGGCGCAAGGCGCAAGCCAGAGCCCAAGTCGGCAGCCGGACAGGGGAAAAGGCAGGGGCGGACAAGACAATCAAAGACCGCTAGAAGCCCTCGCGATGAGCATTCTTTCCGACCGTTCGATCCGCAAGCTGGCGCAGGAGAAGGGCATGATCGAGCCCTTCGTCGACAGCCAGAAGCGCGAAGGAATCATCTCCTACGGCCTGTCGTCCTACGGCTACGATGCCCGGGTCGGCACCGAGTTCAAGATTTTCACCAATGTCGACTCGGCCGTCGTCGATCCCAAGAACTTCGCAGCGAATTCCTTCGTCGACCGTACCGCCGACGTCTGCATTATCCCGCCCAACTCCTTCGCGCTGGCACGCACGGTCGAGTATTTCCGTATCCCGCGCGACGTGCTGGTGGTCTGCGTCGGCAAGTCGACTTATGCCCGCTGCGGGATCATCGTGAACGTCACACCGCTCGAACCCGAGTGGGAGGGCCACGTGACGCTCGAGTTCTCCAACACCACCCCCTTGCCGGCCAAGATCTACGCCAACGAGGGCGCCTGCCAGTTCCTGTTCCTGCAGGGCAACGAACCCTGCGAAGTCTCATACCGCGACAAGGCCGGAAAGTACCAAGGCCAGCGCGGCGTCACGCTTCCCAAGATATAAGCAAGCCCCATCCAGGGAGTCCCCCACTCATGGATCGCATCAGAATCAAAGGCGGCCGACAGCTCAAGGGTGAGATCCAGGTCTCCGGCTCGAAGAACGCCTGCCTGCCGCTCATGGTCGCGTCGATGCTGACCGACAAGCCCCTGACCCTGAAGAACGTTCCGCGCCTCGCCGACATCAGCACGATGATCCAGTTGCTCGAGCAGCACGGCGTGGAGATCCAGGCGGCCCCGGGCGAGAACGGTCACAGTCACGGCACGACGCTTACCTTGCGGGCCGGCTCGATCAAGTCGACCACGGCGCCCTACGACATCGTGCAAAAGATGCGCGCCTCGGTTCTGGTGCTGGGGCCACTGGTGGCGCGCGAAGGCGAAGCGCGGGTATCGCTGCCGGGCGGCTGTGCCATTGGCGCGCGCCCCGTTGACCTTCACATCACCGGGTTGAAGGCGATGGGCGCCGAGATCGACATCGACGGCGGCTACATGGTCGCCCGCGCGACCAAGGGCCTGAAGGGCGCGCGCTATACCTTTCCCAAGGTCTCGGTCGGCGCGACCGAGAACCTGATGATGGCGGCCGCACTCGCCAAGGGCACGACCGTGCTCGACAACGCTGCCCGCGAGCCCGAGATCACCGATCTGGCCGAGTGCCTGGTCAAGATGGGCGTGCCGGTGACCGGCATCGGCACCGAGACGCTCACGATCGAGGGGGTAGATCAGCTCAGGCCCGCGACCCATTCGGTCGTTCCCGACCGCATCGAAACCGGCACCTATGCGATGGCGATTGCCATGACGTCCGGCGACGTCGAGCTGGTGGGCGGCCGGCTCGAGTTGATGGAGGCGGCGGCACAGAGCCTGCGGGCAGCCGGCGTGGTCCTGGAAAAGACCAATCGCGGCTTCCGGGTGACTCGCGCCAATGGTCTGCACGGCGTCGATGTCATGACCGAGCCATATCCGGGCTTTCCGACCGACCTGCAGGCCCAGATGATGGCG
>CAYZQZ010000688.1:0-1845 GCA_964480235.1 uncultured Reyranella sp.
CGAAGACAATGACGTAGCCCGGCATGATGTCTTCGTTCGTGATGGTGAGGAACAGTACGAAGGCGCTGGCGCCGTGAAAGGCGGCGGCCATCAGCGCGATCACCCGGTCATGGGTGAGACTGCGCACCAAGGCATAGACGATGCCCAGGCAGATGCCGCCGGTCAGCGAGTTCAGGATGGTGACCTGCCGTCGCGGGTCGCCGACGAAGATGCCGAGCAGATCCAGCAGCCGGCAGCCCGCGCCGAATATCGGATAATAGAGATAGTTGGACTGGTCGAGCTTTGCAGTCGACGGATTGAGGATCCAGGGCCTGAGTTGAAAGGAGTGAAAGACTCCGTTGCCGGTCAAGCCGCCCTGCGCATTGTCGAACCACAGGACGACGGCAATGAAGAACGCGCTGCCGCCCACGAAGAGCGCGGCGAGATCGGTGACGTATCCTCCCGGAAGCGAGGTACCCTGTGGAGTGGCGGTCGTGGTGGCCAAGGCTTCTTTACTTCTTGCCGCCCCGGCACTTCGCGACGCCGGCCCGGCGGAACGCCTCAGTTATAGAGGCTTCGGCCTCGCCCGCAATCGTGTTTATGCCGCTGGATGGTCATGCGCATTCGCGCTGGCAGGGCTCGGCCCGCGACGCTTGACGGCAGGGGCCGCCACCCCGAGCCTGCGGCCCGTCCTGCCAATCCTTCTGCCGTTGCGGAGCGAAGCCGAGATCCGATGCTGTTCAGAGTAACGTTTCCGCTGGCGGCGGCGCATTTCGTCAATCAGGCGGCCCGTACCGTGATGGCGATTGTCGGGCCGGTGTTGGCTGTGGAACTCGGGCTGTCGGCGGTGGAGTTGGGCACGCTGGCCGCCTGCATGTTCGCCGCCTACGCCGTCGCGCAGCTGCCGCTGGGTATCGCGCTCGACGCCTTCGGAGCGCGGCGTGTGCAGGCCGCATTAATGACTCTGGCCGCGCTCGGCTTCGCCGTTTTCGCGCTGTCTCCTGGCTTCGTCGGGCTGGCGCTGGGGCGCGTCCTGCTCGGCGTGGGAGTCTCGGCCGGGCTGATGGCCGTGCTGAAGGGCAATGCCGACTGGTTCGAGCGCCGCCGGGTTGCCCAGGTGATCGGCCTTTCGACGGCGATCGCCGCGATCGGCAGCGCCGTCACGACCGTCCCCGTCGAGGCCCTGTTGCCGACGCTCGGCTGGCGCGGCGTCTTCTGGGTTCTGTGCGGCGTCACGCTCGCCGTGGCGCTCTGGATCTTCCTGTCGGTTCCCGACAAGCCGCGCGCGGCGGGACCGTCGCCGACCTTCGGTGGCTACATCGGCTCGAGCGCGCGCATCCTCGCGTCACCGACCTTCTGGTGCTTCGGCCCGGCCGTCGCGACCATCTCGACCTTCAACTTCGCCTATCTCGGCCTGTGGGCCGGGCCGTGGTTGCGCGACGTCGCCGGCATGGACGGATCGGCGCGCGCCTTGGTGCTGTTCCTCTACACGCTCGCAATGATCGTCGGCAGCGTGCTCACCGGCAGCGTGGCCAGCCGTGCCGAACGCGCCGGCCTGCCGCCTGCACTCGTGCCCATCGTCGCCCTCGTCGGCGTGGTGGCGGTGCAGGCTGGCCTGATCGCCCAGCCCCGCCAGTACATCGTCGTGCTGACCCTTTTCCTCGCCATGGCGATTCTGAGTGCGGCCGGCTCGGTGGGCTATGTCGTGGTCAACCAGATGTTTCCGGCCGAACTGACCGGCCGCGTCTCGACGGCGACCAACACGGTGGCGCTGGGCCTTGCCTTCGCCATCCAGACGGCGATCGGCTGGGTTCTCGATCTGTGGCCGCGCACCGCCTCGGGCGGATGGGATCCCGACGGCTACAG
>CAYZQZ010000689.1:0-1837 GCA_964480235.1 uncultured Reyranella sp.
CGTCGTGATCAAGATCAGCGGCGCCTGCACGCTCTCAAAGCAGCCCTATCCCTTTCCGGATATCTGGGACCCGCTGCAGCGCATCTTCGATGCCTGGGGCTTCGAGCGCTGCCTGTGGGGCACCGACTGGACTCGCGCCTTCGCGGTCGTGAACTACGAGCAGGCCGTGAAGCCGTTCCTCGAAACCAAGCGCCTGAGCGACTCGGAACGCGCCATGCTGATGGGCGGGGCGTGCGCCAAGGCCTACGGTTGGTCGCCGCGCCGCTGACGAGAACCTGAGGGCACGCTGCTTACGCGCTCGTCTTCCGGTCGATCGCGTAGACGTGGACAGGCGCCTCGTGGCCGGCGATCGGCTGCTGGCCAAGATCTCGCATCCGGGCCTTGAGACCGGATGGCAGGGGCTTGAAGCGCTCGGCGGCCTCGATGATGTCGCGGCTCAACACGATGCCGGCGCCGAGAGCCCGCGTCATGCCTTCCAGCCGGCTCGCGACATTCACCGTTTCACCGAGGGTGGTGAATTCCAGCCGGTCGGCGATTCCGACATTGCCCTGAACCACCCTGCCGTAGTGCAGGCCGATGCCGACCCTTGTCGACATCAGGCCGCGCTGGGAGCGGTCGGCACTCCAAGCATCCATCGTGTCGAGGATCACCGTCGCGCACAGGATCGAATCGTAGGCATCGGCCGGAGTCTCTTCCGGCGCACCGAACACCGCCATGATGCCGTCGCCCAGGAATTTGTCGATCGATCCGCCATGACGGAACACGATCGGCACGACGCGCTCGTGATAGGCGCGCACAGCATTGATCACCCGCTCCGGCGCCACGCCCTCCATGCGCCGGCTCGAGCCGATCACGTCGACGAACAGGACGGCCGCGTTGTGCACGCGACCCACACCCAGCTCGCCGACATTCTCGGCGAGACGGGTGGCGACATCGGGTGAGAAATAGCGTCCGAGATTGCGGGTACGCGCCTCGGCCTGCACCGCGCGCTCGACGTGGCGGCGGGCCCGCCAGATGGCGCCTGCGATCAGTCCGGTCGTTACGGCCAGCAGCACCAGTTGATTGGCCATGAACACCCAGGGCTCGACGCCCTGCATCACCGTCATCTGGCGGAGCAGGTCGTAGGCGTCGGCCGCGGCAAGGCCCTGGAAGGAATCGATCTTCTCCGCCGCGTACATCACGTAGGCGAAGGATGCGAGTTGCCCCAGCACGGCCGCGGCGCCGGCGACCAGCACGATCACCACCGAGAAGGTAAGCGCGCTGCTCGCGACATAGGCCACCAGATAGAGGAAAGCCGACCGGCGCATCCAGCTCTGCAGCGCCCACTCGTAGCCGTCCTTTTCGGGCATGTGGCTTGCCGCCACCACGATGGCCACGTCGAGAACGGCGCAGACACTCTGGATCAGCAGCGCGTGGCGGCTGTTGCGGCTGGCGTAGGCCACCCAGCCGACCAGCATGAACAGTGCCGCCGCCGCCATCAGCATCGGCAACCGGCCGGCTGTCGAGGAAGCCAGCACCCACAGCACCACGACGCCGAGCGCGATGGTGCGCGCCTTGAAGGCGAACGCGAAGCCGTTGAGTTCTTCCTGGCGCAGCCGATCCCGCCAGGCTTCCTGCACGGGAGGTTGGTCAGCCATGGCGGTCAGGCGCGTTCGCGGATATCGGAAAACTTGATCTTCGGGCTCTTCTCGGCAATGTAGCCCAGCTCCCACGCGTTGCGCGCCAGGAACACCGGGGAGCCGTCGCGATCCTCCGACATGCCGCCGCGATTGGCCGACATGAAGGCTTCGAGGTCGGCCTTGCTCTCGGCCGAGATCCAGCGCGCCGTCTCGAACGG
>CAYZQZ010000690.1:0-1836 GCA_964480235.1 uncultured Reyranella sp.
GGTCTTGCTCATCGAGGTGAATTCGACGGCGATGTCGCGCGCGCCCGGCACCTGCAGCACCGACGGCGGCGGCACGCCGTCGAAATAGATCTCGGCATAGGCAAGGTCGCTCAGGATCCAGATGCCCTGGCGTTTGCAGAAATCGACGACCGCGGCATAGAAATCGAGATCGACCACCTGCGCCGTCGGGTTCGACGGATAGTTCAGCACCAGCGCGATCGGCTTTGGCACCGTATGGCGCACCGCCCGTTCGAGCGCCGCCAGGAATTCGGCATTCGAGTGTGCGCCCGGAACCGGAATGTGCCGCACCGAGCCGCCGGCGATGATGAAGCCGTAGGGATGGATCGGGTAGCTGGGATTAGGCACCAGCACGATGTCGCCCGGCGAAGTGATCGCCTGCGCGAGATTGGCCAGCCCCTCCTTCGACCCGAGCGTGACGATGACCTCGCTCTCGGGATCGAGATCGACGTTGAAGCGGCGCTGGTAGTAGGCCGCCTGGGCGCGACGCAGACCGGGAATGCCGCGCGAGGCGGAGTAGCCGTGGGCGCGCGGGTTGGCGGCGGCCTCGGCGAGTTTGGCCACGATGTGCGGCGCGGTCGGCAGATCGGGATTGCCCATGCCGAGATCGATAACATCCTGGCCGGCGGCGCGAGCGCGCGCCTTCATCGCGTTCACTTCCGCGAAGACATAGGGCGGCAGGCGCTTGAGGCGGTGGAATTCCGAATCGTCCATCGTGTTCTTCCTTGGCCGATCAGAAGTCGAGATAGACTTCGGCGCGGCGATTGGCGGCGACGCCGCGGGCGGTGTTGGTCTCGTAGATCGGCTCGCCGTCGGACGCGGCCTCGGCAACGATCGCGCTGCGCGGCACGCCAAGCGCCATCAGCTGGTTGGCGATCGCGAGCGCGCGCCGCTTGGAGACTTCGTAGTTGCCGCGCTCGAGATCGGCATCCGACGTACCGGAGACGTCGCGCGCAGCGTGGGCCACGACGCGCACCGTCCCGCCGTTCTTCCTCTGGATCTGCGCCACCTTCGACAGCACCGCCATGTCGTTTCCGCCGAGGCCCGACGAAGCGCGGCCAAACTGGATGACGGCGATCTGCAGCTGACTGCCAAGCGGGCCCGACTTCACCGCACTGTTCGGCACCTGACCGGACTGCGCCTTGGCGATGTCGCCCATCACCGGAGCGGCGGGCGGCCCAGCCGGCACTACGAGCGGCGGCAACTGCTGCGGAGCGGCGGCCGGCGGCTGGGCCGTGACCACGACCGGCTCCTGAACCGGAGCCGGCGCCGGAACGGGCGGCGGCGGAGCGCTGGTCACAGGTTCACTCGTCACAGGCGCACTCGTCACCGGAGCCGGCGGCGGAGCTTCCTGTGGCACGACCAGAGGCGGCATCGGCGCCGCAGAAGCGGTCTGCATCGGCGCGGCGGCGGCCGTCTGAATCGGCGCGGACGGGGCCGGCGCCTGCTGGATCGGAGCCGACTGCACCAGGCCACTCGGAGCCGGTGCCTCCGTCGAGGCAGGCGGCACCCAGCCCGGCGGCGGCTCGAACGCCTTGTTCGGATCGACCCGGCGCGGCCTCGGCGTGGGCGCAGAAGCGGCTGTCTGAACCGGGGCCTGAGGCACCTCGACGACCGGCGCGGGTGCAGGAGCGGCAGGCGCCGGCATCGGCGTCGCATTCACTGCAACGGGGGCCGGCTGCGGAGGCGCGGCTGCAGCGGTCTGGACCTGCGGCGCGGCTGTGGCGGGCGGCGGCGAAACGTTGACCGGCTCGGCCTGGCCCGGCGGCACCCAGCCCGGCGGCGGCTCGAACGCCTTGTTCGGATCGACCCGGCGCG
>CAYZQZ010000691.1:0-1826 GCA_964480235.1 uncultured Reyranella sp.
TTGAGCGCATCCTCCCCATTCACATGGGGAGGTGCCCCCGTCTTACGGGGGCGGAGGGGTCACAAGACACGCGACGGAGGCTCATGACCCCTCCGACGCGGATTACCGCGCCACCTCCCCATCTGAATGGGGAGGAGAATTACTTGTTGTCCTCCAGCACCATCGCGGCCGCCTTCTCGCCGATCATGATGGCGGGCGCGTTGGTGTTGCCTGACGTGAGCGTCGGCATGATCGAGGCGTCGGCAATCCGCAGCCCGGCGATGCCATGGACCCGCAGGCGCGCATCGACCACGGCCATTGGGTCGGTGCCCATCTTCGCCGTGCCGACCGGGTGATAGGTCGTCTCGGCCGCGCCCTTCACCCAGTCGAGAATCTCCTCGTCGCTCCGGCGGTCGGGTCCCGGCGCCAATTCGCTCAGCCTGAGCGGCGCCATCGCCGGCGCATGCATGATCGAGCGCGCGATGCGGATCGCCTTGACCGTCAGCTCGCCGTCGACCGGCGCCGACAGGAAGTTGAAGTTGATCGCCGGCGGCTGGCGCGAATCGGCCGACGTGATGTGGATGCTGCCCTTGCTCTCGGGCCGCATCGGATGGGCGTAACAGCTGAAGCCCGACTGTTTGGCCACCACGGGGCCGTTGCGGCCGGGCTCAGTGAACATCGGCACCCAGCCGAGCAGCAGGTCGGGCGCGGCGAGGCCGGGGCGCGAGAAGACGAAGGCCCGCATCGGCGCGCCGACGCTCGCCAGCAAGCCCTGCCGCCCGAACGCCCAGCGCAGCGCCTGGCCGACCAGGCCGAGGCCGCGGCCGGTGTCGTTGTAGGTGTAGCCCTTTGCGCCGACCGCCCAGCGCGTGCGCGGCGCGTAGTGGTCACGCAGGTTTTCGCCGACGCCCGGCAGGGCCTGGCGGACGGAGATTCCGAGGTTTGCGAGGCGCTCGGGCTGGCCGATGCCCGAGAGCTCGAGCAGCTGCGGCGAGTTGATCGTGCCGCCGCAGACGATGACTTCGCGGTTTGCCAGCGCTTCGCGCTGGTGCGTGCCTCCAACGGTATAGCGCACACCGGTGCAGCGCCGGCCGTCGAAGGTGAGCGCATCGGCAGTCGCCTCGGTTTCTATGCGCAGGTTCGGTCTCTTCCGGATCGGGTCGAGATACGCCCGCGCGGTGCTGACCCGTTTGCCCTTGTAGATGCTGGCCTGGCTCATGACGATGCCGTCCTGAGTGGCGCCGTTATAGTCGGGGTTGTGGCGGATGCCGACCTGTCCGGCCGCCTCGATCAGCGCCTGGAAGATCGGCTCCTTCGGCTCGGGATTGGTGACGGTGAGCGGCCCGTCGCGGCCGCGCAGGCGGTCGTCGCCCTCTCCGCGATAGCTCTCGATGCGCTTGAAGTGCGGCAGCACGTCCTCGTAGGCCCAGCCGGCATTGCCCATCTGCGCCCAGGTGTCGAAGTCCTGCGCCTGGCCGCGCACGAAGGCCATACCGTTGATCGCGCTCGAGCCGCCCAGAAGTTTTCCCCGCGGCACCGGGATCCTGCGGCCCTTGGTGCTGGCCTCGGGTTCCGACGCGTACAGCCAGTTGGCGGCGGGATTGGTGATCAGCCGCGCCGAGCCGACCGGCAGGAAAGTCCACGGGTTGTCGGCGCGTCCCGCCTCGAGCAGCAGCACCCTGTTTCGCGGATCGGCCGAGAGCCGGTTGGCGACGACGGCCCCCGCCGATCCGGCGCCGATGACGATGTAGTCGTGGTCCATTGACGCGACTGTATCTCGCCGGGGGCGCGCCACTCCAGTGGCGCGATCATGCTCTTCCGGACCGCGGGCCTCCAGGCCCGCTCAT
>CAYZQZ010000692.1:0-1825 GCA_964480235.1 uncultured Reyranella sp.
GTTCGCACTGCCGTACCACCGCCTCGACCCGCTCCCGCTTCCTGTCGCCGGTGAGCCCGCGGGCATCGGCGAAAAACTCGAGCAGGCTCCGCGGCGTCATGTCGGGATAGAGCGGCCCGTTCTCGGGCAGGTAGCCGAGCCGCTCCGCGCCGGCGAGCCTGTCGGCAGACATGTCGTGGCCGGCGATCCGGGCCGTGCCGGCGGTGGGGGCCAGGTAGCCGGTGAGGATCTTCATTGTGGTGCTCTTGCCCGCGCCGTTGGGGCCGAGGAATGCCACCACCTCGCCACGGGGCACGCGGAACGACACATCCTCGATGGCGATAAACGGACCGTAATACTTCGTGAGGCCGTCGGCCTCGATCATGGCGTCGGCGGAATGGGTCTGCGTCATGCGGATGCACCAGAAGAACGGAGAGCGGGCCGGCGGGAACGGACACGACGCATAACGCCGGTCCGTCGAAGCCCTGTGACAACCAAACTATTGTTGCCGAATCCTAATTTTTGCCCAGCGCTGCCGCGGTGGGCAATCCCCCGCCAGCCACGGGCTTGGCCCGAGCCTCTCCCTCCGCCTCGGCAAGCGGCTCGAAGATCGGTTCCTCGCGGCCGCGTCGCCAGCCGATGTGGGCCCGCCAGCGGCCGGCCGGCTGCGGGAAATCACTGCGCACGTGCACGCCGCGGGTCTCTTCGCGGACAAGGCCGGCCCGAATCATGAGCCGCGAAACCTCGAGCATATTCTGGAGTTGCCAGCCCTCGGGGTCTGGAAACTGCAGCGGCAGCACGTAGCGGCACCAGCCTTCGACCGTGTCGAGGGCTTCGAGGAGGCCGTCGCCCGAACGCTCCACGCCCACCTGCCGCCACATCAGGCTGCGGAGCGAATTGCGGATGTCGGCGAGGTCGAGGCTGCCGTTGGATTCCAAGGCCTTCGGATTCGAGAGTTCAGGCACTCGCAGCGTGTCGGAGGTGGCGCTCAAAAGCACGTCTTCGCTCGCGACCTGCCCAGCCCGCGCACCGTACACGAGCCCCTCGAGCAGGCTGTTGCTGGCCAGCCGGTTGGCGCCATGCAGCCCCGTACAGGCAACTTCGCCGATGGCATAGAGGTTGCCGACGGTGGTGATCCCCTGCACATCCGTTTTGACGCCGCCGCAGCAATAATGAGCCGCCGGCACCACCGGGATCAGGTCGGTCGCCATGTTGATGCCGAATTCCAGGCATTTGGCATAGATGTTGGGGAACCGCCGCTTCAGGAATTCCTCACCCATGTGACGGATGTCGAGCCAGGCGCAGTCTTGTCCTGTCCGCTTCAGCTCGTTGTCGATGGCCCGGGCAACGACATCACGGGGGGCCAGCGCTTTGAGCGGATGGTATTTCTGCATGAACTCGATATACTCGCCCTTCTGCTTGATCTTCAGGATCGCCCCCTCGCCACGCACCGCCTCGCTGATCAGGAACGACTTGGCGTAGGGATGGTACAGGCAGGTGGGATGAAACTGGTAGAACTCCATGTTCCGGATCTCGGCATAGGCACGCCAGGCCATTGCCAGGCCGTCGCCGTCGGCAACATCGGGGTTGGTGGTGTAAAGATAAACCTTGCCAGCTCCGCCCGTCGCCAGAAAGGTCGCCTTGCTGATGACCGTCTTGACCTCGGAACTCGCCGTATCCATCACATAGGCCCCAAGACAAAGATTCTCACCCTGCCATTCCAGATGACGGGTCGAGATCAGGTCGACCGCAATATGGTTTTCCAGAATGGTGATGTTGGGATGCCGCCGGCAATGGTCGCTCATCACCCGGATGACATCGGCGCCGGTGATGTCGCCCGCATGGT
>CAYZQZ010000693.1:0-1823 GCA_964480235.1 uncultured Reyranella sp.
GCCGCGGACTTCCGCAAGCGGTATCCCTTCGCCGGCGGCAAGCGCCCCGAAGTGATCTGACACCATTGACGTAGGGCAGGCGGCACACCATGTGCCGCCTGCCGTTTCTTTTGGAAAGGCCAAGCCATGTGTTCCGCTTGCGGATATCCGGCTGCTCCCGGCCACTGGACGGAGGCAGGTGCTCCCACCGCGCATGACCGGTTGCGCGCCAAGTTCCGCCGCGCCCAGGTGCTGCAGCAGGTACTGCCGTCTTACGGGCTCAAGGTTTTCGAGGGTGGTGAGATTCCCGGCATCCAGGTCTCGACGCTCTCCGGCAGCCAGGCGATCTTGCGCGATCTCGACGAGATCTGGGCCATGGCGGAAAAGGTTAGCGGCGGGCCAGTCGACCCGCTCGATCCGCGCTTCATCGGCGACGAATGAACGGCCCGGAGGAAGGCCGTATCCGCCTTACGGTACTGGGCGGCTATCTTGGTTCGGGCAAGACCACCTGGCTCCGCCATCAGTTGCATGAGGGGCAGTTCGCGCGGGCCCGCGTGATCGTCAATGAAGCGGCAGAAACGCCAGTCGATCACGCGCTGCTCGGGCAGGCATCGGGCTTGTGCGTTCTTGCCGGCGGCTGCGTCTGCTGCGTGGCAAAGGCCGAACTGATCTCGGTGCTGCGCAAACTCTGCGATGAGCGGACCAGGGCGGATGCTGCAGGTCAGCGGCTTGATCACATTGTACTCGAAACGAGCGGTCTGGCCGACCCGGGGCCGATTGTGGCCGCCATCAAATCCGATCCTGTCCTCGTCTACCACATCGTGGTGAGCGAGATCATCGTGGCGGCCGATGCGCGCCATGCGATGAGCCAGCTCAGGAGCGAGCCACTGGGGCGGCGGCAGATCGAGATTGCCGACCGCATCATCGTCACCAAGGTGGACGAGGCAGAGCCGGCCGAACTCACGAAACTTCTCTCAACACTTGTAAGCATCAATCCGGCAGCGCGCATCAGCGGAGCGGTGAAGGGCGTAGAAACGGCGCTTCCGTCTTTCGAGGGTGTTGCGCCGGATGCGCTGCCTGATCTCAATGGACAAGCCCTGAAGCCCCCAGTTGCGCCTACGCGGCTCCAGCTTGACAACTCGATTGACTGGACAGCCTTCACCATCTGGCTCTCGGCCCTGCTTCACGCGCGCGGTGATGATATCGTACGCGTCAAGGGCGTGGTGAGGACACCGGCAGGCCGCCTGCTACTGCAGACCGTGCGCAAGGTGGTGCAGACCCCGGAGATCCTGCCGGAGCAGGATGGTCTGGGCGAAGACAACATGATCGTGCTGATTGGGCGAGGGTTTACGCAGAGCCAGCTAGCAAGATCGCTGCGCTATTTTGCTGGTAAACGGTAGCGGCCGTAGTTTTAGTCAGCGACCCTGCTTCCTCCCCTCACCATGCCCGGGCTTGACCCGGGCATCCTTCTGCCGCCGCAAAAAGGGTAGCCGGGTCAAGCCCGGCTATGATGAGATTTTGTGGTTGAATTGCCACCTGGGATCAACGTCTCATCGTTGCCCGCCGCTTCTCTGTCGCCTCGTGGTCGAGCGCCCAGGCATAGCCATTGTTCGCCGCCTTCAGCACCACGCCATAGACATCGCGCGCGTGTTCGGCGGAGATGAAGTCGTCGAGCACGTCGTCGAGCACCTTTTCAGGATCGCGATCGAGCGGATTGCCGTAGCCGCCACCTGAAGGCGAGTAGTAGGAGACGACATCGCCTGGCTCGACACGCAAGCCTGAGAACTTTGCATAATGCTGGGCGACCTTGTCAGGTGTTGCGCGGTTATGAATTTCAAACTTGC
>CAYZQZ010000694.1:0-1819 GCA_964480235.1 uncultured Reyranella sp.
GAGACCACGATATCGCCGCCGCGGCTCTGACCCTGCAGGCGCGCCGCGAGGTTCACGGTCGTCCCGAAATAATCCAGCCGGCCGTTGAGGTTCACGGCGATGCACGAGCCCGTATGCAGGCCGAGCTTGATCACCACGCCATCGGCGGCGGCGTAGTCGCGGTTGAACGTCGCCACCTTGCCCTGCACCGCCAGGGCGGCCGCCAGCGCCTGGGAGGGGTCGCTGAAGGCGGCCATTACCGCGTCGCCGATGGTCTTGATCACCGCACCCTCGTGCTCGCGCACCATCGCGGCGAGGAAGGCGAAATGCTCGCGAACCAGCCGGTAGGCCGCCGCATCGCCAATACGCCCGTAGAGTGCCGTCGAGCCGCGCAGGTCGGTGAACATCAGGGTCACCTGGCCGATGCCCGCCTCGTCGCCGGCCCGCAGGATCTCGGTGGCGAAGAGGTCGCGGAAGGTCTGCATGGTCGTGGCGCGGTGCGCCGTCAGCGCGTCGGCTACCCAGGCGCGGGATTCCACCACCAGGGTCACCTCGCGCTCGCTGCGGTTCGCAAGCCGCACGACGCCCGGCGGTGCGGTGTCGCCTGTGCGCACACCCTCGGCGTCGGCGATCACTGAAGGGAAGCCGCCAGCGGTCCAGTCCAGCGACGTCTCGCCGCCCGGATGAAGCGTGCGCAGGCGATAAGCCCCTGACTTCATATCTGATGGCACGTCGCGGATCTCGGCCGGCGCGAGTGTCTGCTGGACCGCCACATGCGGCGTGGTCATCGGGCTGAACAGGCAGAACTCACCCTCGGTGAGCGGTCGGATCGCCGCCGAAGGGCGGAAGGTCAGCTCGACGTTGCGCGAGAAATCGCGTTCGTAGTCGATGTTGCAGCTCGCGCAATGGGCGCCGCGCGGCAGCTGCTCGAGCGTGCCGGCCCCTGCCTTGGCGCCGCGGCAGTTCGGGCAGAGCAGCTCCCAGTGCAGGGTCAGCAGCCCGGCCCGCACGGCGCGCAGGCAGAGCTCGATGACATCGCGCTCCGGCTCCTGCCATTGCCTGGCCAGGCGCAGCGGCCTGATGTGCTGCAGGTCCAGCTCGAACCCGTCGGTGATCAGGGCTGACAGCCGGCGCGTGAGCTCGGGCCGCACACCGTCCGCTTCGAGTTGGTGCAGATGAGCCTGCAGCCGTTTCGACGCCTCGTCAGAGAGGGGGGCAGGCTTGTGGGCGTAGGGTTGCTCGGTGCGCCCGGCGGCGTAGTCAGAGACCCCGGCGACCAGCCGCTTGAAGGTCTTATCGGTATTGCGGAAGAAGCCGGCGGCGAGGATCAGGCGGCCCAGCAGGTTGGCGGGCTCGACCTCGAGCGTGTAGTCGGCCCTTGTGCCGGCACCCTCGCGGGAGAGGGCGAGGGAAGCAACGAATGAGCTGAACGGCCCCTTGCGGAACAGCCGCGCGTGGCGGAAGAAACGGCCCGTCGACCACTCAACCGGGATGTCGCGCCAGATCAGCTCGAACGGGCCGAGCTTGGCGTGGCCGATATAGATCACCGAGCCGTCTTGCTGCAGCACCTCTCCTATGTGGTGCTTCGGCAGCTCGGCGGCTTCGTTGAAGCGGGCGGTGTCGGCCAGCGCCGGCCAGATCCGCTCCGGCGGCTCGGCGAAGCGCCATACCCAGGTTTTCTGGTGTACCCGGCTCATGGCTGAAGCTTACTCTCCGGGGTGCGGTTTACGATACGCACAAACACTGAGGCGGCGTATGCTGCCGCCTCCTTGTCTGACAGAACGCGGATCGAACCAGAATGAAGACGTATTCCATCGCGGCCATTCCCGGTGACGGCATC
>CAYZQZ010000695.1:0-1816 GCA_964480235.1 uncultured Reyranella sp.
CGGCGTGCGCGGGCCCTCGCCGCCCTTGTCCTTGTGCTGCGAGCGCGTGGTGCGCGCCCAGGTGCGCTTCAGCTCGTCCTTCACGTTGAACTTCAGCGTGCCGACCTTCTCGATCGTGAGCTCGATCTTGTCACCATCCATGAAGGAATGAAGGCCGCGATGGTTGGTGCCCGTCGCGACCACGTCGCCCGGCTCCAACGGATGGATGCTGCTCAGCCACTCGATGACGCGCGGGATCTGGTGCGCCATGTCGTCGGTGTTGAATTTCTGCATCGTCGTGCCGTTGTTCTTGAGCTCGATGCCGAGCTTCTGCGGGTCGGCAATCTCGTCGGCCGTCACGATCCAGGGGCCGAGCGGGCAGAAGGTGTCGCGCGACTTCATCTGGAAGAAGACGTTACCCGGCGGCGGCAGACCTCGCGCAGAGCCGTCGATGAAGCAGGTGTAACCGAAGATGTACTGCTTGTAGTCGGCGGCCTTCACATTCACGGCGCGCTTGCCGATGATCAGTGCCAGCTCGGCCTCGCCCTCGAAGATGGTGGCGGGCACGTCGGGCAGCACCATCGTGTCGCCGTTGCCGATCACGCAGCTCGATGCCTTGTGGAAGGCGTTGATCGCGGGCTTCTCCTTGAGGGTCCCGTCCTCCATATAGTTGACGGCCATACAGTCGATGTTGCCGGGCCGCGGCACCGGCGCACGGAGCCGAACGCCGGAAAGGGCCACGCCCTTGCCGGCATTCGCGGCGGCCTCGAGCTTGCCCTTGTAGGTGCCCCAATGCTCGATCACGCCCGCAATCAGGTCGCGGGTATCACGATGCGGCAGGTCCTTGGCGGCGTCGGTGACGTCGACCACCTGGTCGCCGTTCACCACGCCCAGACGAAAATCGTTGAAATAGCAAAGCTTCACTTCTTTTCTCCCTTTTCGAAGACTTCCTTGGCGACGCCGGCCGCTGTCATCGCGGTTGGCCAGCCGGAATAGAACGCCATGTGGGTGATCAGCTCGGCGATCTCGTCCCGCGTCACGCCATTGTCGAGGGCGCGGGCGAGATGGCCCTTCAGCTGATCCGTACGGTTCATCGCCACCAGCCCGGCGCAGGTGATCAGGCTGCGGTCGCGCTTGGAGAGGCCTGGCCGCTCCCAGACGTCTCCATAGACCACCTTCTCGGTGAGATCGATGAGTTTGGGCACGACGGCCCGGACATGCTCGCGCGCGGGGTTCACCGCTGCAGGTGGCTTGGACACTGATTTCTCTCCCATTGTTTCCCCGGAGGGGCGACATTAGCGTGACCTCAAAGTTTCGGAGGAAACCATGGCCACGATCAAGGTCGCCGACTTCGCCTTTCCGCGCATGGAAGCGCCCGATCTCGACCAGATGGAGGAATTTCTCACCCATTTCGGTCTGGTGCGCGCCGAGCGCACACCTGATGCACTTTATATGCGGGGCGCCGACGACCAGCATCACCTGCATGTCACGCACAAGGGCGGGACCAAGTTCATTGGCTTTGCCTACCACGCCGCGACTGAGGACGACCTGAAGCGGATCGCCGCCCTGCCGGGCGCCTCCGGCATCGAGACCTTGAGCGAGCCCGGTGGCGGCAAGCGGGTGCGCCTCACCGAGCCCAACGGCTACCAGATCGAGGTGATTTCCGGCATGACGCGGGTGGCGCCACTGAAGGTCGAACGTGACCTGTTGAACACCGGCAGCGAGCCACGTCGACGGGTCGGTCGTGTGATGCGCCTGTCGAAATCGCCGACCACGATCCAGCGCATCGGTCATGGCGTGCTGTCGACGCCAAAGGTCAAGGAGACGCTCGCCTGGT
>CAYZQZ010000696.1:0-1815 GCA_964480235.1 uncultured Reyranella sp.
AGGAGTTGGAGCCTACTTGTGTCGACTAGGCTAAAAGATGCTTCCTCTTCAGCTTTTCAGCCAAAGTTGAAATAGGCCTTGGTTGAGCTGCGAAACTTCAAGTTCTTATTGAAGAAAAGACAACGCCACTCATCCAATCATAATCCCAAGAACCTTGATTGTAGTTTATAGTTTCTTGAACGGGATCATTTATATCAATAATAGACATCTCATCAGCGTAACTCATCGTTGTGCCAAAATTTGCTAATAGAGTGTTTGGATTTAGAACACCATCGTCAAGTGTAATTGTAGTCCAACTTGTTCCATTATAAACATATTTGATTGTTTGTCCAAGTCTTGTTATGTAAGATAAATTGACAGAACCATTAAACTCGTAAGCTCCACTGACTAACACTGCACCATTGGTCTGGTCTACCTTTTTGATAGTGAATTCAAAACCAGCTGTTGTTGATGGGAGTGTTACTGTGATAAGACTCGTGCCTGTGGTCACGTTGAAGATATATCCCCATTCACTTTCTTGCACTTGAAAGTCACTTGATTTTGATATGATATTCTGTGAAACCGAAATAGCATTTGATGAAATAGTTATACCTCTGCCAGTCACTAAGCTAAGTGTGAATCCTCTTCGTAAGTTACCATTTATATAGTATTCAGATTCACTACTCAGAGTTAATCCAGGTGTAACAAAATAATTCGAACCTTCACTAAATGTTGACCATCTAGCAAGTCCTTGTGAATCAGATACTAGGTTTTTGCCTGTTCCTTGGAATCCATCATATATTCTGATAGAGCTGGTCGGTGAACCAGAATTCCATACAACTAGTTTCGCTGATGGTCCAAATAAACTACCCGTTCCACCTATGAATACATCACCTCTACTATTTATGAATAGCTTTTCGGTTCCGGAACCATCTGTAATCATTACTGAATTTGTAAGACCAGTACGAGGAGAAGCAGATGTTATAGAAGAGCCAATTATAACATTACCATTTCGAGATTGAGAATCTAAGGTAATTCTTGAACCAATTATTATATTACCATTTCCATTTGTTATTCCTATGTTATTATCATTATTATTGGTCAAAAATATATTATTTATACCTTCAACAAATCCTCTTGCTGCCGCATGTCCAATGAATGTATTAAGTCCTAAACTATTTGAAGAAGTAGCTGAGTAATTAACACCAGCACTCGCTCCTATTGCTATATTGTTATTGGTACTGACATTCCTTAGTGAGTCCGATCCGATTGATATATTATTTGTAGAACTACCAGTTCCATTTACCATTGAATTATAACCAATTGATATGTTATTTTGACCATTAATGATTGAGTGTAAGCTTCTAAAGCCAATACTAATATTAAACTTACCATTGGTGGTGTGTCTTTGAGACTCATATCCGATAGCTATTGATCCCTCTGTTTGTGTAGATTGTGTGTTTCCATTTAATGAGTTATAACCTAATGCTAAATTTTGCAGGACATCATCAAAAAGATATGTTCCGTTGATAAAATATTTTGCTTTTACAAAATCTGTATAGTCAAAATAAACATTTCCCTTAACTCTTAAAGTATTAGTATCACTATCATAGTTTGGTGATGACGAAGTATAACCAATTAGAATTGTGCCAGAAGAGGTACCTTGATAGATATTACTTGACGTAAGAGATGTAGCTGAGAAGAATAAAGGAACAAAACTTGCTGATCCACCACTAACTGCACCTCCACTAGAAGCTGTCGCCCATGTTCCTACGCCATTCGCATCTGATGTTAATACTTTACCAACACCTTGACTGCCATCTTGAATTCTAATTA
>CAYZQZ010000697.1:0-1802 GCA_964480235.1 uncultured Reyranella sp.
GGCGCGGGTCGGCATCACGCAGTCGAACATGTCGATGCCGCGTCTCACGGCGCCGACGATGTCGGCCGGCCGGCCCACACCCATCAGATAGCGCGGCCGGTCCTGCGGCAGCAGGGGCAGGGTCGTGTCGAGAGTGGCGAACATCGCCTCCTGGCCCTCGCCGACGGCGAGGCCGCCGACCGCATAGCCGTCGAAGCCGATGTCGGTCAGAGCCTTCACGCTCTCCGCCCGCAGCGCTGGAAAGACGCTGCCCTGGACGATGCCGAACAGGCCGTAGCCCGGCCGCTCCTTGAAGGCCTGCTTGCCGCGCGCCGCCCACTTCATGGATAGCCGCATCGACTTGGCGGCATCTTCCTCTGACACCGGCCAGGTCGTACATTCGTCGAACGACATGGTGATGTCGGCGTCGAGCAGGCGCTGGATCTCGATCGATTTCTCCGGCGTGAGCCGATGCTCGGTGCCGTCGACCGGCGAGCGGAAGGTGACGCCGTCGGGATCGAGCTTGCGCAGTTCCTTCAGCGACATCACCTGGAAGCCGCCGGAATCGGTGAGAATCGGGCCCGGCCAGTTCATGAATTTGTGCAGGCCGCCCAGGCTCGCGACTCGCTCCGCGCCGGGCCGCAGCATCAGGTGAAAAGTGTTGCCGAGCACGATCTGGGCGCCGGTCTCGGCGACCGACTGCGGCAGCATCGCCTTGACGGTGCCCGCGGTGCCGACCGGCATGAAGGCCGGAGTCTCGACTGCGCCGTGCGCCGTCTGCAGCCGGCCGCGGCGCGCGGTGCCGTCTTTCCCAAGTAGCTCGAACGACAGGCTCATCGCCGCAACAAACAACAATCGCCGTAGGAATAGAAGCGATAACGTCGCTCGATGGCGTGTCGATACGCCGCCTGCATGCGTGCGAGTCCTGCAAAGGCGGAGACCAGCATGAACAACGTCGAGCGCGGCAGATGGAAGTTCGTCAGCAGCATGTCGGCGACGCGAAAGCTATATCCCGGTGTGATGAAGATGTCGGTCTCACCGTGCCATGCCGGCACTGCGCCGTCATGGTCGCGCGCGACCGTCTCGAGAAGACGCAGCGCCGTGGTGCCGACCGTCACAACTTTGTCACCGCGCTGTCGCGTCTCGGCGATCGCTCGCGCGGTCGTTTCGGAGACCTCGCCCCATTCTGCGTGCATCGTGTGCGCATCGGTGTCGTCGACGCGCACCGGTTGGAACGTGCCCGCGCCGACATGCAGCGTGACCGTTGCCGTGCGGATACCTGCGTCGGCAAGCGCCTGCATCAGCGCGGGTGTGAAGTGCAGGGCCGCGGTGGGAGCGGCCACCGAGCCGTCGAGGCGGGCGAAGATGGTCTGGTAGTCGTCGCGGTCGCGGGCATCGGCGATGCCGCCCCGGATGTAAGGCGGCAGCGGCACGGATCCGCTCTTTTCGAGCTCGGCCAGGAAGTCGGCGCCGGTCGCATCGAACGCCAGTTCGACCGCACCGTCGTCCCGGCGACCGGCGACCCTGGCCGACAGATCGTCCGTGAAGCGGAGCGAATCGCCGTCCCGCAGCCGCTTGGCCGGCCGCGCAAAGGCGAGCCAGTGGCCGGCGCCGAGATCGCGGATCAGCAGCGCCTCGACCTTGCCGCCGCCGGCCCGCGTCCCGAACAGGCGCGCGGGGATCACCCTGGTATCGTTGAAGACCAGCAGGTCGCCGCGCGTCAGCAGCGAGGGCAGATCCCGCACCGTGCGATCCTGAAGTCCATCCGGCGCCACATCGAGCAGCCGCGCGGAATCGCGCGGAGAGACGGGGCGCTGGGCGAT
>CAYZQZ010000698.1:0-1799 GCA_964480235.1 uncultured Reyranella sp.
CTGCGACTTCACGCAGGCGACGTACGAGCAGGTCGGCAAGGACCGGGTGAAGGTATCGGGCGCCAAGGGACGGCCGGCGACCGACACCTACAAGGTCTCGACCACCTTTCCGGACGGCTACAAGTTCAGCTCGATCTTCATGCTGGGCGGCCGCGAGGCCGCGGCCAAGGGCCGCCACAGCGCGGAGATGATCATCAAGAAGACGCGGCGCCTGCTCGGCGAGAAGGGAATGCCGGATTTCCGCGATGTCTCGATCGAGGTGATCGGCGCCGAGGCGACCTACGGCCCGCACAGCCGCGCGACGGACAGCCGCGAGGTCGTGGTGAAGATCGCGGCCAAGCACGACCACAAGGAAGCGCTCGGCCTGCTCGGCCGCGAGATCGCGCCGATGTCGACTGGCGGCGTCGTCGGCCTGGCCGGCAGCTTCGGCGCCGGCCGCGTCGCGCCCTCGCCGGTGATCCGCATGTTCTCCTGCCTGATCCCCAAGAGCCAGGTGCCGGTGACGATCGATCTCGAGGGCAAGCAGATCGCGCTCCAGGAAGGCGCGCGCGCAGGCGGGTTCGATCCCGCGAGTTTGCCGACCGAGGCGCCACCGATCGCTAAGCAGGCGGCGGGCGAGGCGAAGACCGTGCCGCTGATCGCGCTGGCCTACGGCCGCTCGGGCGACAAGGGCGACAACGCCAATATCGGCATCTTTGCGAGGAAGCCCGAGTACCAGCCGATCCTCGACTCCGAGGTGACGGAAGAGGCGGTGGCGAAATACTTCGCCCACCGCATCAAGGGTCCGGTGACGCGCTGGCGGCTGCCCGGCATCAACGGCTTCAACTTCCTGCTGCGCCAGGCACTGGGCGGCGGCGGCATGGCGTCGCTGAAGGCCGATCCGCTGGCCAAGGCCTTCGCACAGATGCTGCTCGATATGCCGGTGAGGGTACCGGCGTCGGTCGCCAAAGAAGTCGCGAACTAGAGAACTGCGACCGCGGCCTTCGCAATCGACTCACCCCATTCCTGCAGGAAGTGGCCGCCGTCGGCGATCTCGAGCGGCGGCGGGCAGTTGCGGATGTGGCCGTGCAGGGCCCGCATCACCTGCGGTCCCAGCACGGGGTCCTTCATGCCGATCGCCATCAGGCTCTTGCCCCGCCAGTCGTTGCGCCAGAAGTCGCGGGCCTGGCGCGAAACGGCGGCGCCTGGCGCGTCGGGCCGGTCGGGGACGAGGTTGGGAAAGCGCCGTACGCCTGCCTTATAGGTGGCGTCGGGGTAGGGGGCGTTGTAGGCGGCGGCCTCGGTGGGCGTGAGGTGCGGACAGCCGCGCTGCATCAGCCGGCCGATATCCATATCGGGGTTGCGGTTGGAATAGTCGCGCCAGGCGAGGAAGCCCTCGCTCAGGCGCTCGTCGCCGGTGCCGAGCGCGGTGTTCATCACCAGCAGGCCGGTGAAGCGGTCGGGGGCCGCCATCGGCAGGGTAAGCCCGATCAGGCCGCCCCAATCCTGCACGACGAGGACGATGTTGCGGAGGTCCAGCGCCTCGATCAGCCCCAGCAGGGCATCGCGATGGAAGTCGAACGTATAAGTCGCCTCGTCGACTGGCTTGTCTGACCGGCCGAAGCCAAGGAAGTCCGGGGCGATCACCCGGCCGGTGGGCGCGAAGGTGGGAATCATGCGCCTGTAGAGGTAGCTCCAGGTCGGCTGCCCGTGCAGGCAAAGCCAGGTCTTGGCGGCGTCGCGGGGGCCCGCCTCGGCGTAGTGGAGGCGCAGGCCGTCGGCGCGCGGAAAATAGCGCGGTTCGTGCGGCCAGCCGGGCA
>CAYZQZ010000699.1:0-1786 GCA_964480235.1 uncultured Reyranella sp.
CGGCATCATCTTCACCGAGAATTGCGCAGTGGTGCCCGAGGGCCGCGTGACTCAGGGCGATCTCGGCATGTGGGACGACGGCCAGATCGAGGGTCACAAGCGCCTGACGCGCTTCCTGAAGCAGGAAGGCTCGCTCGCGGCCACGCAGATAACCCACGCCGGCCGCAAGGCCTCTTCGCCGCGACAGTTCGACAAGCCGGACGAGTTCGGTCCGAAGGGCGCGAACTGGCAACGCTGGCAGGTCTATGGGCCGTCGGCGCTGTCCGCGGGGGAGCGCTACTCCGAAACGCCACTGGCCCTCGACGTCCTGCAGATGGAAATGATCGTGAAGAAGTTCGGCGAGGCCGCACGCCGCGCCGACGCCGCAGGCTACGATATCGTCGAGATCCATGGCGCGCACGGCTATCTGCTGGCGCAATTCCTGTCGCCGATCAGCAACAAGCGCAGCGACCAGTATGGCGGCGATCGCGCCGGCCGCATGCGCTTCCCGCTCGCGGCGGCCAAGGCAGTGCGCGAGAACTGGCCCGAGCACAAGCCGATGTTCATCCGCGTCTCGGCGGTCGATGGCGGCGGCGGTTGGGACGTCGACGATACGGTGGCCTACGCGCGTGAATTGAAGGCGCTCGGGATCGACGTGGTCGACACCTCGTCGGGCGGGCTCACGGGCCTCTCGACCGCGGCGCCGATCAAGCGTGCGCTCGGCTTCCAGGTGCCGTTCGCGGCGGCGGTGAAGCGCGGCGCCGGCATCCCCACCATGGCGGTGGGCCTGATCCTCGACGGTCCGCAGGCCGAGAAGATCCTGCAGGACGGCGATGCCGACCTGATCGCGATCGGCCGGCAGGCGCTCTACGACCCGTTCTGGCCCGTGCATGCCGCGCAGGAGCTGGGCTGCGACGAAAAGTTCGAGATGTGGAACCCCGAGTACGGGTGGTGGCTGGACAAGCGCAAGAACAACCTGACGGACCGTAAGCCGTCCGGCGCCAAGGCATAAGCAAGAGCATCGGCACAAGAAAACAAGACACGGGAAACGCACATGACGGGAATTCTGGCGGGCCTTCGCATCGTCGAGGGCTCGGCGTTCATTGCCGCGCCGTTGGGCGGCATGACGCTGGCACAGCTCGGCGCCGACGTGATCCGCTTCGACGACATCCAGGGCGGGCTCGACAGCGACCGCTGGCCGGTGACGAAAGACGGTAAGTCGATCTATTGGGCGGGCCTGAACAAGGGCAAGCGCTCGATCGCGGTCGACCTGCGCAACCCGCGAGGCCGGGAGTTGCTGACCGCGCTGATCACGGCGCCGGGCGAGGGCGCTGGCATATTCACCACCAACATGCCGGCGCGGGGCTGGCTCTCCTACGAGGAGCTTTCGAAGAAGCGCGCCGACTTGATCGCGCTCAACATCGTGGGCGATCGCCACGGCACGGCGAATGTCGACTATACGGTGAATGCCATCACCGGCTTTCCCCTGGTCACCGGACCGGTCGACCATCAGGGTCCGGTCAACGCCGTGGCGCCGCCCTGGGATCTCGCGACCGCCTATGCCGGCGCCATGGCGATCCTGGCGGCCGAGCGGCACCGGCGCATGACGGGGCAGGGACAAAGAATCGTGCTGCCGCTGCAGGACATGGCGCTCTCGGTGACCTCGGCGCTGGGTTACCTCGGCGAGGCGGTGGTCAACGGCGTCGACCGGCCGCGCTACGGCAACGAGATCTTCGGTACCTTCGGCCGCGACTTCAGGACGAAGGACGGACGCTGGGCGATGATCTGCATCTTCTCCGACCGCCAT
>CAYZQZ010000700.1:0-1786 GCA_964480235.1 uncultured Reyranella sp.
GGACTGAGCAGGAACGGCTCCTTCTTCCACTCGACGCCTTGGCCGCCGGCGCCGCGGTCGCGCGTGCCGGTGATGGTCATCATGGGTCGTTGCAGCGGCTCCCAACTGGTGGCCGTCAGCCCTTGCTGGCCGGTGCCTTGCCCGGAGATCGCCAGCACGCATTGCACGCGTTCGTCGCGGAAGCTCTTGGCTTTGTCCTTGCCGAGGTCCGCCGTGACGCCGCCGAGCAGCATCGCGGTGTACGCACCGAACGAATGGCCGGCAGCCGCGACGGCCTTGGCGTCGATCCGGCCGGCGAGGCCGGGCGCGAGCTTCGGCAGTTCGCCGAGCTGGTCGAGGACCAACACGAGGTCGCCGACGCGGCCGCTGATCTTGCCGGGATCGTTGAGGCCGCCGAGCAACCCGCCGCGGCGCGCGCGGCCGGCCGGCGCCTCCGGCGCGCCGCTGTCGTCGTCGCCGACGCCACGCCTTCCGATGCCGTCGGCGTGCGAGGCATGGATGACCACGTAGCCGTGGCTCGCCCAATGCTGCCCGATCGGCGCAAAGGTCAACCGGTCGCCGCCGAAGCCGTGCGAGAACAGCACGACCGGATACGGGCCGCCGGCCGTGGGGAAGTGCACCCGCAGCGGCAGCGCAGCGGCGGGCGCGCTTGCTGTCGGCGCTGGGCGCGGCAGATCGAGGTCGACGGTCTCGACCGCGAGCGGACCCGGCTTGGCCCGGTCGACGGCATTGGCTTTGGCCTTGGCGACGGCACTGGGGACGGCGGCTGGGTCTTGCGGCTTCTGGCTTGGCTCTACCACGCGTTCCGATTGCCCGCGGGCGATCGATGCGATGGCAACGAGCAGGAGCGTTGCGAGCGGGACGGTGGTCGGCACGGGCAGCGGCATGGCGATGGACAAGGACACCGGAACGCATGCGCGGCAGCAACGCCCACCGGGAGTGGATGCACGGACTTGAACCACGGAGCCGCCTCCCTTGCGCGCGGGAGCGCGCAGCGAGAGAGGGTCCGCCGCCTCGATCGGCCCAGCGGATTGGATCCGTTGGTCGCGACCGACGGACTGTCCCCGAAGCGGGCTCCATCGGCCGGCGATCCCGCCAGATGGCCGCCAAAGCCTGGGGCTACCGGATCGGCTGCACGCTGGATCGCTTGGCTCTGATCCTGCAGCAGCGTCGCAGAGGGTTGGCCAGGAATACCGCATCCACCAACGCGCCGAGCGGACCGAGGAGCAACCGGCACGCGACATCGGCCGCCAGCCTGTTCGCGCCGGATATCCCTTCAAAACGATGGTCGTGGCCGAACGTCTGTGCGACTCAGCTGCGAGCCGGTCGGAGGGCCGTCCCTGCCCTTAGTGCTCCTACGCCTCGGGGTCATTCGCCCTCGCGGCTTCCGGCTCGACAGGTGCTGCTGCCTGTTGGGCGGTCCGCTGCCTAGTAACAACGAAACAGGCGACCCCAACGACTAGGCCGACAACTCCGAAGAACTCCGGCATAACCGGGCCCCACCCGCCGAGGACTACCCAGAGCCCGACCGATGCCAGCGCACCAGCCGTCAAGCCCAGACAGGAAAAGACTGCGGCTCTAAGCACCCAGTCCCGCTCGTCGCCAAGGTAGACGATCGACGCCAGACCTGTGGCTGCCCAAAGCCACAGGAGAGCTTCGACGAGCATCCAGTCCCAATTCAGCACGCGCACTACCGTCGAGGACTGCTCTGGCGGAAACCCCTGTGATCCCGAGAATGCCTCCCGGAACTCGGAGTAGCTCGCCTTCGGTGGAGGGCTCCACAAGG
>CAYZQZ010000701.1:0-1785 GCA_964480235.1 uncultured Reyranella sp.
CTACGTGGTGCCGATCGGCAAGGCCAAGATCGAGCGCGCAGGCAAGGACGTTACGATCGTTGCCTTCTCGATCATGGTCGGCAAGGCGCTGCAGGCGGCCGATGAACTGGCCAAGGTTGGCATCGATGCCGAGGTGATCAACCTGCGCAGCCTGCGCCCGCTCGACACCGAGACGATCGTCGCCTCGGTGAAGAAGACCAACCGGCTGGTGTCGGTCGAGGAGGGCTGGCCTTTCGCCGGCATCGGCTCCGAACTTGCCGCGCAGATGATGGAGCAGGCCTTCGACTGGCTCGACGCCCCCGTGAAGCGCGTGCACGGCCTCGATGTCCCGCTGCCATACGCGGCCAATCTCGAGAAGATGGCCCTTCCGCAGGCGGAGACGATCGTCGCGGCCGCCCAGGCCGTCTGCAACCGTTGAGGCGGAGTCCAGGACATGTCGATCAACATCCTGATGCCCGCCCTGTCGCCCACTATGACGGAGGGCAAGCTCGCCAAGTGGCACGTCAAGGTCGGCGACGCCGTGAAAGCGGGGCAGGTGATCTGCGAGATCGAGACCGACAAGGCGACAATGGAAGTGGAGGCCGTCGACGAGGGCAAGGTCGGCCAGCTCGTCGTGGCCGAGGGTAGCGAAGGCGTGAAGGTCAATGCCGTCATCGCCATCCTGCTCGAAGAAGGCGACAAGCCAGGCGCCGTCGCCGTGCCCGTCGCTCAGGCCGCAGCCGCGCCAGCGGCTCCCAAGCCGGCCACCAGTCCTGCCCCTGCGGCCTCCCCCAGCCCGGCGGCGCCCGCGCCGCAGGCAGCGATGCCTGCCGTCTCACCGGCAGGCCTTCGTGTCTTTGCCTCGCCGCTCGCCAAGCGCATCGCGGCGGAGAAGGGCATCAATCTCGCGGGCATCAAGGGCACGGGCCCCAACGGCCGCATCGTGAAGGCCGACGTCGAGAATGCGAAGCCGGGCGCGCCGGCGACAGCAGCGGCTGCCGCACCCAAGGCGGCGCCGCGTCCCGGCGTGCCGGCCCAGCCGATCTTCACCGCACCGGGCGATCAGCGCATCCCGCACACGGCGGTCCGCAAGGTCATCGCGCGTCGCATGCTCGAGTCCAAGCAGACGGTGCCGCATTTCTACCTGACGGTGGAATACGAAATCGACGCCCTGCTGGCGGCGCGGGCCGCGATCAACGAAGTGGCGCGAAAGAAGGACGCCCGGGTGTCGGTCAACGACATGGTGATCAAGGCCTGTGCCAAGGCACTGCGCGACCATCCCGAATGCAATGCTTCGTGGACCGAGGACGAGATGGTCCAGTATGGCGCCGTCGACATCTCGGTCGCTGTCGCCACCGACCGTGGCCTGATCACGCCGATCGTGCGCAACGCCGACATGAAGGGCGTGGCGCAGATTTCGATCGAAATGAAGGACCTGGCGTCGCGCGCCAAGGACGGCAAGCTGAAGCTCGATGAGTTCCAGGGCGGTGGCTTCACCATTTCCAACCTAGGCATGTTCGGGGTGAAAGAGTTCGCCGCCATCATCAATCCACCCCAGGCAATGATCCTCGCAGTCGGCGTGGGCGAGGAGCGCGTCGTGGCGCGCAAGGGCCAGATGGTGATCCGCAACATGATGAGCTGCACGCTGGCGGTCGACCACCGGGTCGTGGACGGCGCCATGGGCGCACAATTCCTGCAGACGCTCAGAGCCTATATCGAGCAACCGGCCGCGATGCTGGTCTAGGAGCAAGCCATGGCCGAGACCAGCTTCGATATGATCGTGGTGGGCGGCGGGCCGGGCGGCTA
>CAYZQZ010000702.1:0-1782 GCA_964480235.1 uncultured Reyranella sp.
CCTGCGAGCCGATCTCGCTCTGGGGCTTCAGCAGCACCGGGTTCATGTGCACGCTCGGCGGCACTCTGGCGGCGCGCGCCTGCAAGGCCTGGGCACGGCCAATCTCACCGCCATCGGCCGTGACGGCGGCATTGTTCGACATGTTCTGCGGCTTGAATGGGCGCACCCTGAGGCCGCGGCGCGTGAACAGGCGCGCCAGCCCCGCCACGATCAGCGACTTGCCGACGTCCGAGCCCGTGCCCTGGATCATCAGCGCCTTCGAAGACATCAGAACTCGATGCCTTCTTGCGCCTTAACGCCGGCGGCGAAGTGATGCTTCACTGGCGTCATCTCCGTCACCAAGTCGGCGGCGTCGAGAAGTTCCTGTTTGGCGTTGCGGCCGGTGACGACCACGTGCAGGTCCTTGCGCCGCGCCTGCAGCGCGGCCACGACCCTGGCGATGTCGAGATGGTCGTAGCGAAGCGAAATATTCAGTTCATCGAGCACCATCATCCGGATGGCGGGATCGGCCATCAATTTTTCGGTGGCGGCCCAGGCCCGTTCGGCGGCCGCGACGTCGCGTTCGCGATCCTGGGTCTCCCAGGTGAACCCTTCGCCCAAGGTGTACCACTGCACCTGGTCGCCAAAGCGCTCAACCGCGGTGCGCTCGCCCGATTGCCAGGCGCCCTTGCCAAATTGCACGACGCCGCAGCGGAAACCCCGCCCCAGCGCCCGCAAGAGCAGGCCGAAGGCCGCCGTCGACTTGCCCTTGCCCTTGCCGGTGTGGACGATCAGCAGACCTTTTTCGACGGTCTTGCCGGCCACTTCCGCGTCCTGAACGGCCTTGCGATTGGCCATTTTGGCCTTGTGTCGCAGCGCCTCGTCATTTGCCGATGCCATGCAGGCACAATGGTCGGCAAAGCCCTTGTCATCAAGCCGTCCGGCCCCTATCACACCCGCGACGGTGCCCCTCACGGGGATCAAAAGGGAACGCGGTGAGACTCCGCGGCTGCCCCCGCAACTGTTGTCGGCGAGCGAACGGCCATGAGCCACTGGGAGTACCGCAAGGGAAGCCGGGAAGGCGGCCCGAAGCGAGGACCCGAGAGCCAGGATACCTGCCGTCGCGACGGTCGAATCAATGGCGCGGGGAACCGCCAAGTGAGGAATTGCGTGTCTACTCTTTACGTTTGTGTCACCTGCCGCCGCGAAGGCGATCCCCCCGCGGAGAAGCGGCCGGGTGCGCGCCTCTATGAGGCCTTGAAGGAACAGGCCACCGACCTCGAGGTCGTACCGGTCGAGTGCCTCAGCAACTGCACGCGTTCGTGCAGCACGGCGGTCACCGCCCCGGGCAAGTGGACCTACATCGTGGGAAACCTCGATCCCGAAAAGAACATCGAGGACATCGTGCAGTTCGCGCGCCTGCACAAGGCGCACGAGCAAGGCCTTCCCGTGTGGCGCGACCGGCCGGAGCATATCCGGCGCAATACCATCGCGCGCGTTCCCCCGATGCAGTCCCCCGGAGTCGTGAAATGAGTTCGATCGCCAAGGTGCCTTGCACCATCGTCACCGGCTTCCTCGGCGCGGGGAAGACCACGCTCGTCCGTCACGTGCTCGAGAATGCCGAGGGCCGCAGGCTCGGGGTCATCGTCAACGAGTTCGGCGATGTCGGCATCGACGGCGAAATCCTCAAGAGCTGCGGCATCGAGAGCTGCCCCGAGGACGCGATCGTCGAGCTGGCGAATGGTTGCATCTGCTGCACTGTTGCGGACGATTTCGTGCCGGCGCTGAAGAGCCTGCTCGACC
>CAYZQZ010000703.1:0-1778 GCA_964480235.1 uncultured Reyranella sp.
TGCAGTTCGGCGACGGCTCGACCTATCCGCACACCGGTACGGTAGACGCGCACTCGCGCACGGTGGACCAGCGCACCGGTACCATCCTGACCCGCGCGGTGTTTCCGAACAGAGAGAGCGGGCTGCTGCCCGGCCAGTTCGTGCGCGTGAACCTCACCGGGATCACGCTGCCGGGCGCGATCGTCGTGCCGAAGATGGCGATCGGCCAGGGGCCACTCGGCGCCTTCGTCTACGTCGTGGAGCCCGACAATGTCGCGCGCGTACGCCAGGTGCGCCTCTATCGCGAACTTCCCGAGGGCTGGATCGTGCGTAAGGGGCTGGCCGCCGGTGACCGGATCGTGGTTGACGGCGTGATCCGGGTGCGCCCCGGCAATCCGGTGCGCCCGGTTCCCTACCAGCCGGCCGAGGCAGCAGCAGTGCCAGGCTCCGGCGACAAGAAGTGATTTCGAAGTTCTTCATCGAGCGTCCGGTCTTCGCCTCGGTCCTGGCGATCGTGATAACGCTCGCTGGCCTGGTGGCGTTGCGCGTTCTGCCGATTGCGCAGTATCCGCAGATCGTGCCGCCCGATGTCGTTGTGTCGGCCACCTATCCCGGCGCCACAGCCGAGACCATCGCCACAACGGTGGCGGCACCGCTGGAACAGCAGATCAACGGCGTAGAGCGCATGCTCTACATGCAATCGACCTCGACAGGCTCGGGCACAGTCAGCCTCACCGTTACCTTCGACATTGGCACCAATCCCGACCAGAACGCGATCAACGTCAACAATCGTGTGCAGCGTGCCTTGCCGCTGCTTCCGGCCGAAGTGGCGCGCCAGGGCCTGACGGTGCAGAAGCGGTCGACCTCGATCCTGCAGGTGCTGACAATGTCGTCGCCCGAGGGGCGCTACGACACGATCTACATCAGCAACTATGCGCTGGTGAACGTGCTCGACGAGCTGCGCCGCGTTCCGGGTGTCGGCGATGCCGCCCTGTTCGGCGCCTCCGACTACTCGATGCGGATCTGGCTGCGGCCCGACAAGCTCGCCCAGTTTAATCTCACGCCGGCCGACATCGCCACGGTCGTGCGCGAGCAGAACCAGCAATTCGCGGCGGGACGCTTCGGCGAGGAACCGATGAGCCGCCCGCAGGTCTTCACCTATTCGGTGACGACACCGTCGCGGTTGGTCGATCGCACCCAGTTCGAGGATATCATCATCCGGGCCGAGGAAAATGGCGGGGCGCTGCGTCTCAAGGACGTGGCGAGGGTCGAGCTTGGTGCGCTGACCTATGGCTTCTCAGGCACCTTCAATGGCTCTCCCGCGGTGCCTGTCGCGGTCTATCTTCAGCCCGGCGCCAACGCGCTGCAGGTCGCGGCCGCGGTCAAGGAGACCATGGATCGCATCGCAAAGCGCTTCCCTGTGGGGCTGCGCTACGACATCCCGTTCGACACCACGCGCTTCGTCGAAGTCTCGATCGAGGAGGTCGCGATCACGTTCGCCGAGGCGATCGTTCTGGTCGTGCTGGTCGTATTTGTCTTCCTGCAAAGCGTCCGGGCAATGATCATTCCGGTGATCGCCATTCCGGTGTCGATCATCGGCACCTTCGCCGGCATGTACCTGCTGGGCTTCTCGATCAACCTGCTGACCCTGTTCGGACTGGTGCTGGCAATCGGCATCGTGGTCGACGACGCGATCGTCGTGCTGGAAAACGTCGAGCGCATCATGTCGACCGAGGGCAGGGGGCCTCGGGAAGCCGCGATCCAGGCCATGGAGGAAGTCACAGGGCCGGTTATCGCGA
>CAYZQZ010000704.1:0-1773 GCA_964480235.1 uncultured Reyranella sp.
GAAATCCATGTCGGCCATGTCGCCGTCGCGATGGCGAGCCATCACGTACCGTGAAAAAAGCGCGTACTGCTCGCCGGTCGCCAGCGGCTGGGTTTCCACGGCATGAACGTGTTCATTTCGCCGGCGAATCCGGCGCTGGACCTTGCTGGCCTCGAAGTCGCGCACCCGGATGCGCACCGGCACGCAGGCCCGGCAGCCGTCGCACAGGGGCTTGTAGACGAAATGGTGCGAACGCCTGAAGCCCGCGTCGGTCAGGGTGTCATGCTGTGAAATCGCATCCGGACCGCTCAACTCGGTGACAAGTTTGGTCTCCAGCCGGTGTGGCAGATACGGACATCGCATCGCCGGCGTGGTGCGGAAGAACCGCAGGGTCTGGACATTCTGACGTATGAACATGATCTACGCAGATTGAGTGTAACGCGGACCCTCGCGAAAGAAACGCCCCATCACGCGCGTTTTTTGCTTGCTATGGGCTTCGGAGCCATCAGTCGGCGGAAGGGAAGCAGGGCGAGCCGCACCAGTTTGGGCAGCAGCCAGACCAGCAGGGCGACGAAGAGCGCCAGCAGGCACAGAAAAGTGATGGGATTGGCGAGCGCCAGATAAAGACCGGTGACGACCAGCGCATCGGTCGCCAGCGAGGCGGCTATGTTGCTGAACGGCTCGGGCGAGGTGTTGATCAGCGCGCGCGAGCCGGTCTTGGCAATATGGCTGCCTGCGGCCAGGGTCCCGCCGAGCAGGCCCGCGATGGTGGCGAACTCCGGCCCGAACTGGTCGGCCGCGCCGAAGGCCAGCAGGGCGCCGGCCGGCACGCGCACGAAGGTGTGGAGCGCATCGTTGATGCTGTCGATGTAGGGGATCTTGTCGGCGAAGAAGTTCAGCACGAACAGGAGCGCCACCACGCCGATCACCCAGGGCGAACCCAGCGCCTGCAGATCGTGCGGCAGAACGACCAGACCGAAGGCCTGGGCAACCCCCAGCACCAGCAGGGCGGCGTAGGTGTTGAAGCCGCTCGCCCAGCCGGCCCCGAGCGCGATCGCGGCGGCGGAGACCGGATCCATCGTCCGCTACAGCGCCCGCCGCGCCTTCAGCGCGGTCGCCAGCGTTCCGTCGTCCAGCCAGTCGAGCTCGCCGCCGACCGGCACGCCATGCGCCAGCCGGGTCAGCGGTACGTTCGAGTCGCCCAGCCGCTCGGCGAGATAGTGCGCGGTCGTCTGGCCGTCGACCGTGGCATTGGTCGCCACGATCACCTCGCGCACGCCGTCCTCGGCGACGCGGCGGACCAGGCTCGCGATGTTGAGTTCGTCGGGACCGACGCCGTCGAGCGCCGACAGCGTGCCGCCCAGCACGTGGTAGCGGCCGGGAAAGATCTTGCCGCGCTCCATCGCCCAGAGGTCGCCCACGTCCTCGACGACGCAGATCAGTCCGGCATCGCGCCGCGGGTCGCTGCAGATCGTGCAGGGATCGACCGTATCGAGATTGCCGCATTTCGAGCACGGCTTGATCGCGCGCGCCGCATCGGCCAGCGCGGCACTGAGCGGCTGCATCAGCGTCTCGCGTTTCTTCAGCAGATGGAGCGCCACCCGCCGCGCCGAGCGCGGACCCAGCCCGGGCAGGCGGCCGAGCAGCTGGATCAGGCGTTCGATTTCCGCGCCGTTCATCCGCCAGGAATCCGCGCGACTAGAGCTTGAAGCCCGGCGACAGCGGCAGGCCGCCGGTGATCGAGCGCATCTGCTCCTGCACGGTCTGCTCGACCTTGCTGCGCGCGTCGTTGGC
>CAYZQZ010000705.1:0-1772 GCA_964480235.1 uncultured Reyranella sp.
GGCCTCGACGCAGGAGATCGCCGCGGCCACGCGCTCGATATCGGCGAAGACGGCCGCGAGACTGTCAGGCCGCAGCGAGACGATTTTCGGCGGCGCTCCCGTCCACTCCGCCAGGGCCGCGACCACGTCGCTCTCCGACACGGCGCAGACCTCGCATTGTGTCTGGGTGACGATGATGTCCGGCTTCAGGCGGCGCAGGGTTTCGGCCTCGACCTTGTAGACCGAGAGCGCCTGCTCGATCAGATTCTTGACCGCGCGGTCGATGGCGCCGCTGGGCAGCGAGGTGTCGAGCTTGGGGGCGGTGACCGACGGCAAACCCGCGACGTCATGCGGGAAATCACATTCGTGGCTGCGCGCCACCAGGCGATCGCGGGCCCCCAGGGCGCAGACGATCTCGGTGGCACTGGCCAGCAGGGAGGCGATTCGGGGGCCGGTCATGCTCTTTCTTACGCTGATTCGCCGCGTTTGACAGAGCCGCAAAGGCCCCGCCATATAGCTTTCAATCCAAGAATTAGAGTTGGGGTTAACGCCATGAAGCTCACCCGCCTTGCCGCCGTTGCCGCCATCCTGCTCACGCTCGACGCCGCCTCGGCCTCGGCCCAGCAGCTGCAGAAGATCTCCGTCGGCCTGCTCAAGCTCTCCTCCTCGGGGGCGGTGTTCATCGCCAAGGAGAAGGGGTATTTCCGCGAGCAGGGTCTCGACGCCGAGCTCAAGGTCTTCACCGCCGCCCAGCAGGTGCCGGTCGCCGTGACCTCGGGCGATGCCGAGTTCGGCGTCACCGGCCTGACCGCCGGCTTCTTCAACCTCGCTGGCCGTGGCGCCCTCAAGATCATCGGCGCGCAGAGTCGTGAGGAGAAGGGCTACCAGCTCAACGCCTACATGGTGACCAACAAGGCGGCTGAAGGCGGCTTCAACTCGCTCAAGGATTTCGCCGGCAAGCGTCTGGCGACGACGACCACCGGCTCCACCTTCCACTACTCGATCGGCATCCTCGCCGCGAAGTACGGCTTCGACGTGAAGAGCGTGACGCTGGTGCCGCTGCAGTCGCTGCCGAACATGGCTGCCGCCTTCAAGGGCGCCCAGGTTGACGCGACCATCGCGCCGGTCACCGTCGCCCGCCAGCTCGAGGCGGAAGGGGCAGGCAAGATCATCGGCTGGGTCGGCGACGAGACGCCCTGGCAATTGGGCGCGCTGTTCACCAGCCCGAAGATGATCGCCGAGAAGCGCAGCGTGGTGGAGAAGTTCGTACGCGGCTACATCAAGGGCGCGCACGACTATCACGTCGCCTTCAACGCCCGCGACACCAATGCGCCAGTGGGGGGCCAGGAAGTGCGCGGCCCCGGCTATGACGAGGCCATTGCCATCCTTGCCAAGGTGCTGGAGCAGCCGGCCGAGCGCGTGCGCGTCGGCCTGCCTTACGTCGATGCCGAGGCGCGGCTCAATGTCGGCGACGTCTACAATCAGGTCGCGTTCTGGCAGAGCCAGGCGCTGGTCGACCGCACGGTCGACGCCAAGGCGATCCTCGACCTCTCCTTCGTCAAGGGCCACTTCAACCTGCCGAAGTGAGGATGCGGAGAGCCCCCGCGTGGAGCTGATCGTCGAAGGCGTGAGCCACCGCTACGGTGAGGTGGTGGCGCTCGACGGTATCAATCTCGAAGTGCGTGAGGGCGAGACGCTCGCCCTCATCGGTCCGTCGGGCTGCGGCAAGTCGACCCTCCTTGGCATCATGGGCGGCATCCTGCAGGCGACCAGCGGCCGCGTGCGCATCCGGG
>CAYZQZ010000706.1:0-1771 GCA_964480235.1 uncultured Reyranella sp.
CGGCCCAACCTTCCGACTATCGTCGCCTGCACCGAGAAGGCCTTCGAGCTCTCCGAGGCGACCAACACGCCGGTCATGATGGAGCTGCGCATCCGCGCCTGCCACGTCACGGGCGAGTTCAGGGCCAAGGACAACAAGCCGCCCACGATCTCGCGGAACCATCGACTGGCCGAGCCGGCGCTGCACAATTACGACCGCATCTCGCATCCGCCCTCGACCTATGTGCACGAGAGGCTGAAGGTCGAGGTCCGCCAGCCGGCCGCCGAGCGCTTCATCGTCGAGCACGGCCTCAACGAGTTCTTCCCGGGCGAGCGTTCCGACCTCGGCATCATCGTGCAGGGCGGCATCACCAACGTGCTGATGCGCGGCCTCGACCGGCTCGAGGTCGAGGGCAAGATTCCGACGCTTGTTCTCAACGTTACGCACCCGCTGGTGCCCGACCAGATTGCCGACTTCTGCAAGGGCAAGCGCGCCGTGCTGATCGTCGAGGAAGGCGCGCCCGACTACATCGAACAGGCGATTCACGTCATCCTGCGCAAGCGCGACATCGGCACGAAGATCTACGGCAAGGGCATGCTGCCGATGGCCGGCGAATACACCGCCGAGGTCGTGACCGAAGGCCTGCTGAAGTTCTTCGCCCAGTCGGCCAATGACATCGATCTCGGCAAGCCGCGCGAGCGCTTCGAGGCGGCGCGGGCCGGCCGTGCCGAGGCCCAGAAGATCCTGGGCGGCCCGCTGCCGCTGCGCCCGCCCGGCTTCTGCGTCGGCTGTCCCGAGCGCCCTGTCTTTTCTGCGATCAAGCTGCTCGAGCGCGAGGTCGGCAAGGTCCACATTTCGAGCGATATCGGCTGCCACTCTTTCGCGACGCTGGCGCCGTTCAACCTGGGCAATTCGATCCTGGGTTTCGGCATGTCGCTGGCTGCAGCGGGTGCGGTGGCGCCCGTCATGCAGAAGCGGACGATCTCCGTGATGGGCGACGGCGGCTTCTGGCACAACGGCCTGCTCTCGGGCGTTGCCTCGTCGATGTTCAATCGCGGCGATCGCGTGCTGGTCATCATGCAGAACGGCTATACGTCGGCGACCGGCGCGCAATTCATCCCGAACACCTCGGGTAACCGGCGCGACGGCGAGACCACGTCGGACATCGCCTCGACGCTCAAGGCGATGGGCGTGAAATGGCTGCGCACCATCCGCACCTACAATGTCGGCACGATGCTCACGACCCTGCGCGAGGCGATGAACACCGACGACATGGGCCTGAAGGTGATCGTGGCCGACGGCGAGTGCCAGCTGGCGCGCCAGCGCCGTATCCGGCCGGAGATCGCCAGGCAATTGAAGGCCGGGCAGAGGGTGGTGCGCACGCGCTTCGGCGTCGACGACGAGGTCTGCACCGGCGACCATTCGTGCATCCGCCTGTCGGGTTGCCCGTCGCTGGTCGTGAAGCCAAGCCCCGATCCCCTGCGCACCGATCCGGTGGCGCACGTCAACAATGGCTGCGTCGGCTGTGGCCTGTGCGGCGAGGTGGCTGATGCCGCCGTGCTCTGTCCATCCTTCTACAAGGCCGACATCGTCCAGAATGCGACCTGGTGGGACAGGCTGGTGTGGCGCATCCGATCTGCGGTGATCGGCAGACTGGCGCATGGCTAGGACCATCAACATCCTGGTCGGTGCGCTGGGCGGCGATGGCGGCGGCGTGCTGTGCGACTGGATCATCTCGGCCGCGCACGCCCAGGGTCTCGGCGTGCAGGCGACGCAGATCCCGGGCGTGGCC
>CAYZQZ010000707.1:0-1770 GCA_964480235.1 uncultured Reyranella sp.
TCATCCATGCGCGCCTGCATGACCTGCCGGGCGGCATCACGCTGGCCGACAGCTACCACTGCTCGCGCTACAACACGAACACCGGCCGCCTGACGACCGCGATGTTCCACGACGTGTTCGACAAGATCAGGAAGACGCTCGACTCATAGTCTTCCCGATCACGAGCGTCCCGCCCGCTCAAGAACGCGCGAGACGCGCGCCGTCCCGGTCAGCCCAGCGCCGCTTCGACCGCCTTCGTCACTTCCGGCGCCGACGGCGCGACGCGGCTGCCGAACGTCTCGAGCAGCGCGCCATCCTTGCCGATCAGGTACTTGTGGAAGTTCCACTTGGGCGTCGCGGCCTCGCCGACCTGGCCCGCGATCCAGCGATAAAGCCCATGCGCGTCGGCGCCGATCACCTTCTCCTTGGATGTCATCGGGAAGGTGACGCCGTAGGAAGTCTCGCAGAATTTGGCGATCTCGCCCTCGCTCTTGGGCTCCTGGGCGCCGAAATCGTTGCAGGGAACGCCGAGCACGACCAATCCCCTCGCCCCGTAGGTTTCGTGCAGCTTCTGCAGGTCGCTGTATTGCGGCGTCAGCCCGCAGAACGAGGCGACGTTGACCATCAGCACCGGCTTGCCGGCGAAGTCCTTCATCGGAAGCTTCTTGCCGTCGATCGTCTTGAACTCGAAATCGTGCGCCGATGCCATAATCATCTCTCCCAAAACAGGAAGTCCTCATCCTGAGGCGCGAGCGTAGCGAGCATCTCGAAGGATGGGAACGAGCACCTCGTCTACTGCCCCACCCTTCGAGACGCGGCCTGCGGCCGCTCCTCAGGGTGCGGTCTTGTCACGGTTCGTCATCGTAGCGCTGTTCGAGCCACGGATCGCCGTAGTTGTGATAGCCGCGCACTTCCCAGAAGCCCGGCTTGTCGAGCACCGAGAATTCGACGCGCTTGATCCACTTGGCGCTCTTCCAGAAGTAAAGCTTCGGGATGACCACGCGCAGCGGCCCGCCATGCTCGCGGCTGATCGGCTCGCCCTGCCAGCTCCAGGCCAGCAGCACGTCGTCGGCCGAGAAGTCGGCCAGCGGCACGTTGGTCGTGTACGTGTCGTAGGAGTGGAAGATGACGTGCTTCGCCTCGGCCCTGGGCTTCACCAGGTCGATCAGGGTGCGTGCCGAGACGCCCTCCCACTTGTTGTCGTAGCGCGACCACTTCGTGACGCAGTGAATGTCGGTGGTCAGGCTGGTCTTCGGCAGATCGGTGAACTCACCCCACTTCAGCTGCGCGGGGTTCTCGACCTCGCCGTCGACGAACAGGCGCCAGGCATGAGTGGGAATCTCCGGCTGGATGCCGAGATCGAGCACCGGCCAGTTCTCCACCCGGCGCTGCCCCGGCGGCAGCCGCACGCTGTGCGCCGCCGTCTTGCCGGTCAGCAGGCGACCCTCCTCGGCCCACTTCTGCTTGCTGTCCAGCAGCTTGCTCTTGAGCTTGCCGAACAATGTGACGCCGTCGTCGGCCATGACCGCTACTCCACGTTCTCAGATGCTGCGCCCCGCCTTCTCCCAGTACGGGGCGCGGAGCTTGCGCTTGAAGATCTTGCCCGAGTCCTCGCGCGGCAGCGCGGCGATGAACTCGACCACCTTCGGTACCTTGTAGCGCGCGAGATGGCCTGCGAGATACTGCCGTACGGCTATCGCATCGATAGCTGCCGCGGTGCCGTCCGGATCTCTGGTTGGGTCTCTGGCCGGCTCGACATAGGCGCAGATCTGCTCGCCGAACTCCTCGTCG
>CAYZQZ010000708.1:0-1768 GCA_964480235.1 uncultured Reyranella sp.
TGTCGGCTCCCAGCCCGCCGCCCAGCGCCGCTAGGCCCGAGCCCAGCGCGAAGGGGAGGGTGAAGAGGCGGCCTGTATTGATGCCCAGCGATTCCGCCATGCGGCGGTTGTCGACGGCGGCACGCACCTGGGCGCCGAAATTTGTGCGCTCGATGCCCAGCCATAGCGCGACGATCAGCACGAGGCTGACGCCAATGAGGAAAGAACGATAAGTCGGGAAGGAGCGGAAACCGAAATCGATCTGCCCGCCCAGCATGGCCGGCAGGACCATGCGCTGGGGCAGCGGGCCCCAGATGAAGCGCACGACGGCCACCGCCATGAAGATCAGACCGATGGTGAACAGCACCTGCTCGAGCTCGGCGGCGCCATAGAGGCGGGAATAGAGCGTACGCTCGAGGACAATGCTGAGCAGCGCCACGACGACCGCGGCGAAGATCAGCGCGAAGCCGAAGGGCACGCCGTAGCTGTTCATCGCCGTGGTGGTGAGATAGCCGCCAGCCATGGCGAAGACGCCATGCGCCAGGTTGGCGAAACCCATCAGCCCCATGGTGACGGAAAGGCCGACCGAGATGATGTAGAGCACCATCGCGAAGGCGAGACCGTGAAAGACGATGCTGATCGAGGCGGAGAAGAAGGCGTCCATCGGCACAGAATCTAGCAGAAGGGGCTTAGCAGAACGGCCGCCGGCGGGGGTGCCGCCGACGGCCGCTCAATCGACGAGAGTCTTACTTGCGGTTGTTGATGACCTTCCAGGGGTCCTTGACCGCCTGGATGGTGTCGAACTCGACGTTGGCGAGCGCGCCGTTCACCATCTTGACCTCGCGCATGTACTCGTTCTGCACGATGTCACGGGTTTCGGGGTCGATGCTGATCGGCCCGCGCGGGCTCTGATCATTCTTCCAGCCCTTCCACACCGCCAGCGTCTTGTCGCCGTCGATCTTGCCCTTCTGCTCGCTGCGAAGATCGCCGCCATGCCATCCCAGCCGCCGACCGACATGAAGGCCGGGGTCGAGGTTGCGCCGTACTCGCGCTTCCACGCCTGGACGAAGGCCTGGTTGGCCGGGCGGGTCGCTGCCGCGGAGTAGTGGTGCATGGTGATGACGCCGACCGCGACCTCACCCATGTTGGGCAGCTCTTCGTCGGTGGTGATGTCACCCGGGCCGATCAGCTTGATGCCGGCCTGCTTGAGGCCGAGATCGCTGTAGGCCTTCATCAGCGCGGTGGCCTGGCGGCCCGCCGGCACGAAGACCATGACGGCGTCCGGCTTCTCGTCCTTCGCGCGCTGCAGGAACGGCACGAAGTCCGGGTTGGCCAGCGGCATGCGGACCTTGCCGACGATCTGCCCGCCATTGTCGGTGAAACCCTTCTCGAAGCCGGCTTCGGTGTCATGGCCGGGGCCGTAGTCGCTGACCGCCGAATAGACCTTCTTGATGCCGTTCTTCGCCGCCCACTGACCGAGCGGGTAGGACGACTGCCACAGCGTGAACGAGGCCCGGGCGATATAGGGCGACATCGTCGACACCGCCGCGGTGCCGGCGTTCATGATCATGAACGGGATCTTCGCCTCGGTGGCCAGCGGCGCGATGGCCGCGGCGTTCGGTGTCCAGACCACGCCGGCCAGCATGTTCACCTTGTCACGGGTGATCAGTTCCTGCGCCAGACGCTTGGCGACATCCGGGTTCGGGCCGGTGTCGTCGCGCTTGATCAGCTCGATCTTCACGCCCGCCGGCAGGTTCTTCGAATATTCCTTGATGTAGAGCGAGAAGCC
>CAYZQZ010000709.1:0-1763 GCA_964480235.1 uncultured Reyranella sp.
TGGAACACACCTACAGAAATACCTTCATCGTGATAGATACGCTCTACCGCAATGAACTTCTGTGCAAGGACGGTGTTTGACATTGGGATCGTGAGCTCATCGGCAATCTTTGTTAGAGCCGGGATATTCACTCCCATGCGGTTATTCGCGCCGCCAAATTTGAAGTTAGCAGCGTTACCCGCCTGTGCATTTGAAGTGTTGACGTATGCAAAGAAAACCGCGTCGTATTCGGTGTTTCCGATACGTGGGCTCCATGCTGCTTGTACGTCTCCAACCAAATCAAAGCCGCACTTAGCCATATTTGCTTTTGTAAGTGCAAACTGGTTTGCGCGACGTTCGTTATTGCCTGGAACCAAGACCTTAATCTTGAGTGGCTTCTGGACACTTACTTCAGGAGCAAACTGCTTAATCAGCGCGCGAGCGCGTTGATTAAGTTGATCCTGAGAGCCGACATAGAACGATGATCCGTTTGATCGGATTACATTTTCATAAATGTCGCTACCTGGCAGCGTCAATGTGGATCGAAGTACGACCGCTGATGGCTCGAATGGCTTAATCAACTTGTCAACGATCTCTTGGCGTGGAACGCACATCAAGAATGCTTTGCGGAGCGCTTGTGCCTTCGCGCCGAATTTTGTTGCGAATGGGCCGTTGTACTCAGGTTCGGTTGCGTTGCTCGCATTCTTACCGAGACGAGTATCCCAGTGCTCGTAGATACCTGCAGTTGACGAGACTACCTTCACGGAAGAGATCTTCTTGAGAGCGGCTAGAGCATCTGCCGTTACCTGTCCTTGGTAAACATCCAACTCGCCGTTAGCGAGAGCCTGCGAAGCAGCAGTTCCATCAGAAATATAACGGAAAACTACGGTGTCGATGTCACCCTTGAATGCAGGGCCCGAGTTGTAGCGGGCATTCTTTTTCAAAGTGACGGATTGCTTATCAACAGCTGCGGAGACTAGATATCCACCGTTACCGACAAAGAGCAATGGGTTAGTCGAACTTGTGACTGTCGTGATCTTATAAGCGGTGTTAAACACAGTGGCGATCTTCTTCAAGAACGCCGTGTCCTTAGCATTGAACGCCGCGACGAATTCGTCGCGAGCCTTTTCATTTGCGGACACCGACTGGAGTGAGGTCTTTCCGTCAGCAATCAAGACCATTGTGTGCACTGGGGTCGGACCTGGTGCATAAAGCTTCCAATCCGCAAATTTTCCAGTGAAATTCACAGTCATCGACATCTTGTCTGAGCTGAGTTCTGGATCACCCTTAACGAATTTATCCCACACGCTTGAGTATCCGGATGAATCAAATGCGGAGGCGCTGGCACCCTTTGGGTCGCCAAGTCCCGCTGCAATTGCATACGCGTTGCTTCGAATCACATGGCTGAAGAGCAAGTCTTCCGCGGTGATTGGCGTGCCATCTGACCAGACTCGTCCTGGGGCAACGGTGTACTTAATTTTAAAGTTAGCGCCAGATCCGGAAGCTGTCTGCGTTCCAAAAATGGTGTTATCAATCCATGAACCTTTGTCAGTGAAATAACCGAAGCCCATTCCGCTCATGTACGACACAGCAGTATTTGCTGTGAGATTCATGTTCTTCTGAGCTGTATTAAATCCAGTGAGTGGATTTGTTTCATGAAATACGATCGTGTTTCTTGCTGCCTGTGCCGGCGTGAGTACGCTGGTGAAAAGGCCAGCCGTCGCAATCACTGCAAGAGCAACACGAACTGTGCGCTTTGTATTCATTTATTCTCCTAGTAGTTT
>CAYZQZ010000710.1:0-1762 GCA_964480235.1 uncultured Reyranella sp.
CTGTTTTTCCGTTTCGTCACCATCGTCACGCTGGTCGGCGGCACCCTTCTGCTGATGTGGCTGGGCGAGCAGATCACCGCGCGCGGCGTCGGCAACGGCGTGTCGCTGATCATCTTCGCCGGCATCGTGGCGGCGCTGCCCAGCGCTCTGGTCCAGACCCTCGAGCTTGGCCGCACCGGCGCGCTGTCGGCGCTGTTCATCATCGCGCTGGCCCTGGGCGTGGTCGCCGTCGTGGCGGTCGTGGTGTTCGTCGAGACCGCCCAGCGGCGCATCGTGGTCCAGTATCCCAAGCGCCAGGTCGGCAACAAGATGTACGGCGGCGAGGCCTCGCACCTGCCGCTCAAGATCAACACCTCCGGTGTGATCCCGCCGATCTTCGCATCGTCGCTGCTGCTCTTCCCGGCGACCATCGCCTCGTTCCAGGGCACCGGTGGCGAGGCCGGCGTGGCGCAGTGGATCGCGACCTACCTGTCGCACGGCACGCCGTTCTACCTGCTGGCCTATATCGGCCTGATCGTCTTCTTCTGCTTCTTCTACACGACTGTCGTGTTCAACCCGACCGACACGGCCGACAATCTGAAGAAGAATGGCGGCTTCGTGCCCGGCATCCGTCCCGGCAAAAACACTGCCGAGTATCTCGAATACATCCTCAATCGCCTGACCGTGATCGGCGCGCTCTACCTCTCGGCAGTGTGCATCCTGCCTGAACTGCTGATCGCCCGCGGCGGCGTGCCGTTCTACTTCGGCGGCACCAGCCTGCTGATCGTGGTTTCGGTCACGCTCGACACGGTGACCCAGATTCAGGCGCACCTGCTCGCTCACCAGTACGAGGGCCTCATCAAGAAGGCCCGGCTGCGCGGCCGCGGACGCTGAGGGACAAGACCGGAATGAACATCATTCTTCTCGGACCGCCGGGCGCGGGGAAGGGCACCCAGGCCCAGCGCCTGCAGAGCGACGTCGGCATGATCCAGCTCTCGACCGGCGACATGCTGCGCGCCGCCGTGGCCTCGGGCAGCGACCTCGGCAAACAGGCCAAGGGCATCATGGATGCCGGCAAGCTGGTCCCGGACGAGCTGATGGTCGGGCTGATCGAGAAGCGGATCGCCGAGCCGGACTGCGCCAAGGGCTTCATCCTGGACGGTTTCCCGCGCACCGAGGCTCAAGCCAGGGCGCTCGACACGATGCTTTCCCGATCGGGCAAGCAGCTCGATCAGGTGATCGAAATGGAGGTCGACGAGAAGGCGCTGACCGAGCGCGTCGTCGGCCGACTCACCTGCGCCAAGTGCGGCGCGGGCTATCACGACAAGTTCAAGCGGCCCAAGGTCGATGGGGTCTGCGACGTCTGCGGCAACCGGGAATTCACCCGCCGCAAGGACGACAATGCAGAAACCATGAAGACCCGGATGGCCGCCTATCGCGCCCAGACCGAGCCTTTGCTGCCCTATTACGGGGCGCGAGGGGTCCTGAAGAAGGTCGATGGCATGGCCGCGATGGATGAGGTTTACCGTCAAATCCGCGCCGTTCTGGCGGGGGCTTGACAATCGGGAAGGTCCGTTGACTCAGGGGCGCCGATCCCTATAATCGCGCGCTTTTCCGGGGCCAGCGGAACGTCATACGGGCGCGCGTCAGCGCGCCGTAAGTCTTTGAAGGAGTTGGAAATTTGGCTCGTATTGCCGGCGTGAACATTCCCACCGCCAAGCGCGTGGTCGTGGGGCTGCAGTACATCCACGGGATCGGCCAGGCGAAAGCCGTCGAGATCCTG
>CAYZQZ010000711.1:0-1761 GCA_964480235.1 uncultured Reyranella sp.
CGGCGGGCCGTCGACGGCGCCATCCATGAAGGCCACGTCGCCGACGCCGATCTGCCGGCCTTCGCGCAGGCGCACCGCGTGCTGAGCGCCGTGCTCGACGAAGGCCGCAACAACCGCGTGCGCGTGTTCGTGCCGCCCGGGCGCAGCGCTCCGGACGGTTTCCGGCCGAGCCCGGGCACGCTGGAGGACGCCTACCTCGTGCTGATGCGCTGCCCGGCCGAGGAGATCCCGCCGGCGCTGGCGCGCAGCGCCGCCGTCGCCCGCGCCGGGGGTGCGGCGTGATCGCGCGCTTCCTCGCGCTGCCGCTGCTGGAGCTGCGCAGCGTCCACCGCCGTTCGCTGCACGTCGTGATGTTCGCCGTCTTCGGCCTGATGTCGCTCGGCTTCGTGCTCGGCGGCGTGCAGGTCAGCACGGGCAGCGCCGACACCGGCGGCGCCAAGCTGGCGATCAACTCGGCGTTCAACCTCGCCTTCGCCGACTTCCTGCTGTTCGGCCTGATCCTGCCGTTCTTCGTCGCCGTGCTGTTCGGCATGCCGCTGCTGTCCGACGCCGACCGGCGCGTCGACCGGCTGATCCACGCCACGCCGATCTCCCACGTCGGCTACGCCTTCAGCCGCTTCGCGGCGTCGGTGGCCGTGCTCGCCGCGATCCTGGGGGCCTGGCTGGTCGTGCAGGTCGCGCTCTACGAACTCGTGCCGCTCGACCCGAACGAGAAGGTCCGCGGCCCGTTCGCCGCGTGGCACTACCTGCAGCCGCTGCTGGTCGCCGTGCTGCCGGCGGCGGTCTTCGTCGGCGGCGTCTCGGGCTGGCTCGGCGTGCGCACGCGGCAGCCGGTGCTCGTCTTCGCGCTGCCGGTAGTCCTCGTCGTCGGCAGCCTGTTCTTCGTCTGGAACTTCAAGCCGATGTGGCTGCCGTCGTGGGTCGACGAACTGCTCAAGCTCGCCGACCCGGCGGGGCTGCGGTGGGTGCTGCGCAACTTCGTCGAGGAGGACCGCGGCGTCGCCTTCTACAACACGGCCGCGTTCGCGCCGGACGCGCCGTTCCTCGCCAGCCGCTTCGCCTTCGTCGCCGTCGGCCTGCTGGCGGTGTGGGCCACCGGCCGGCGGCTCGCGCGCAAAGGCGCGTACTTCGCGCCCGCCGTGCTCACGCAGGTCGATCATCGGATGCAGATCATGCGCGAGGAGAGCTTCGGACCGGTGATCGGCATTCAGCAGGTCGGCGGCGATGCCGAGGCAGTCGAGCTCATGAACGATACCGACTACGGCCTGACCGCCGGCGTGTATACGCCGGACCGTGCGCGTGCCGAGAAGATTCTGGCGCAGGTCAACTCCGGCTCCGTCTACTGGAACTGTTGCGACCGCGTAAGCCCGCGGCTGCCGTGGGCCGGCACCGGCCACTCCGGCATCGGCGTGACGCTGTCGACGTACGGCATTCAGACGTTCACGCGTACCAAAGCCTGGCACCTGCGCGGCGCGTGACCGGCAACCGCGCCGTTGCGCGCGCGGACTCGATCTCGAACGGAGCGAAACGATGGAACTGCTGACCGACCCCGATGCCTGGATCGCGCTCGTCACGCTGACCGCGCTGGAAATCGTGCTTGGCGTCGACAACATTATTTTCATCTCGATCCTCGTCGGCCGCCTGCCGGCGCAGCAGCGCGAACTCGCGCGCCGGCTGGGCCTTGCCCTCGCGATGGTGTTGCGGCTTGCGCTGCTGCTGTCGCTCGCCTGGATCATGACGCTGACCGATCCGTTGTTCGCT
>CAYZQZ010000712.1:0-1756 GCA_964480235.1 uncultured Reyranella sp.
TGATCGTCAGCGGCCCCAGCCGCAACGAATGCCTGATGCGCCTGCGGCGCTCGCTGGAGGAGTTCGTAATCGGCGGCATCGAGACCACGATCCCGCTTCACCAGCGCATCATTCGGCAGCAGAACTTCATCGACGGCGAGTACGACATCCACTGGCTGGAGAAGCTGGTCGGCCTCAAGAAATAGCGCGGATGGAGATCACGCCCGACCTCCTGCTGCAGGCCTACCGTATCGGCGTCTTCCCCATGGGCGAGCGCCGCGACGACCCCAAACTCTACTGGCTCGATCCCCGGTTGCGCGCCGTGCTGCCGCTCGACGGCTTCCACCTGTCCCGGCGGCTTGCCCGCACCGTCCGCACCGGCCCCTTCGAGGTGAGCGTCGACACCGCCTTCCTCGACGTGATGCGCGCATGCGCCGAGCCGCGGCCCGGTCATCCCGAGAGCTGGATAAACGAACCGATCCTAGAGCTCTACGGGGAGCTTTTCCGCCGCGGCCACGCGCACAGCGTCGAATGTCGCGTCGACGGCAAGCTGGTCGGCGGCCTTTATGGCGTTTCGGTCGGAGCAGCCTATTTCGGCGAGAGCATGTTCAGCCGCGAGCGGGATGCGTCCAAGGTGGCACTGGTTCATCTCGTAGCACGACTGATCAAGAGCGGCTTTCGTCTCCTCGACTGCCAGTTCATGACCGAGCATCTGCGCGGCTTCGGGGCAATCGAGGTGCCGCGCGAGGCCTTCAAGGCGTTGCTGGCCGACGCGATCGACCGGCCGGCCAGCCTTCAGCGCGAACTGGGCGGCGAAGATCCCTGCGCCATCGTGCAGGCCAGCACCCGCACGTCGTAGACGCCGTCATCGAGCGCCGAGATCGACGGCGCCGACGCGAACATCCAGCCGGCAAACAGCTTCTGCTCCGCCTGGCCTGGCTTGTGGTCGACGATGGTGAGGTAGGCGACCGATTCGGGCGGCGCGTCGGGCGTATTCACTAGGCAATCGCCGACGCTGATCGAAAGCGTGCCAAAGCGCGTAGTCTCCCCGACCGGAGCATAGAATCGCCGCGAGCGCGCCGTCACCTTGTCGAGCCCCTGGAGCTCGGCCACTGGTCTGCCGGGTCCCGGCGGAAGGGCGCGCAGGCCGGGGTTGGTCGGCGTCTGGGCCGCGGCATCGAAAGCCAGCCCCAGCAGCACGGCGACCGCCGCGCCCAGCAGGGTGGCCGCCCCCGTCGCGGACCGCGCGATCACTTCTCGTCTTGATGCGGAACCGCGAGCCCTTCGATCAGCTCGTGCAGCGCCTGCTTGATCTGGTCTGGATCGCATCCCATCAGAACTCCGTCCTCCAGCGCGTCGGCTGCGAGGTTTTCGATCTCCTGGATGTTCTGATTGAGGACTTTGATCTTTTCGAGGCACGACACCGGTTTGCCGTCCGTCTGGCGCCACGTCGGTGGCTGCTTGGAGGCCCTGGCGTTCATTGCTTCTGCCCCGTTCCGCCGAACATGAACTTGGCGATCAGTTCCGACAATGGAATGGAATCCTGGGTATTGGCGATCTCGCCGCCCGGCGCGATCACCTGTTTGTCGGCGCCCGGCTCAAGCACCATGATCATACCGCCCAGCAGCGACTCGCTCACGATCTTGGCGTTTGTGTCCGTCGGAAGCTTCAGGCCCGACGAAACGGTCATGCGCACCACGGCCTGGTAGCTCTTGCGGTCCAGATCGAAGCCGGTGACGGTGCCGACCTTGACGCCGCTCAAGGTGACGTCGGCACC
>CAYZQZ010000713.1:0-1749 GCA_964480235.1 uncultured Reyranella sp.
CAAACGACGGCTTCTACTAACGTAATACCTGGACCACCTCGTGGGGGCCGATCACGCGAGCGTGCACCTCGACCAGCGCATCGCCCGATTGGTCATGGCAGCGATCATCGAAAATCCGGAGAGTGGGGCCGGCGTCCGCAGCCAGCGGCTCCGGGACTTCGACAATGTCCGCCAGTTCATCAGCGGCGCCGGCATCCATGCGATCTTCGATCTGCCCTGGGCGCCGATCTACATTGCCGTGATCTTCCTGCTTCACTGGACCCTCGGTGCCTTCGCACTGGGTTGCGGCGTCGTGCTCGTCCTGCTGGCGCTGGTCAACGAATGGCTGATTCGGTCGCCGCTTTCCGACGCCAACGCGGCGGCGCAGCGCAGCTACAGTTTCACCGAGATGAGCCTGCGCAACGCAGAAGCAATACGTGCCATGGGCATGACAGGCGGCATCCTGCACCGTTGGTCCCGCGATCGCGATCACGCCCTTCATCGCCAGGTCCAGGCCAGCGACCGGGCGGCGAACGTGCAAAGCATCGTCCGGTTCCTGCGGTTGTCGATGCAGTCGGTGATTCTGGGTCTCGGCGCCTGGCTGGTCATCGAACATGCCGTGACGGCGGGCGCGATGTTTGCGGCAAGCCTCCTTCTCGGCCGCGCGTTGCAGCCGGTCGAGCAGATCACCGGTGCATGGCGCAGCTTGGTCGGCGTTCGCGGCGCAGCGCGGCGGCTCGGCGAATTGCTCGCTGCCAACCCGGCCTCGGCGCCGGAAGTGACCCTGCCGCGGCCGGCTGGGCACGTCGCGCTCGAGGGTCTTACCTATTTCCGGCCCTTCACCTCGAAGCCTCTGCTGCACGGCGTATCCTTTGCCCTGGAGGCCGGAGAGGTCCTGGGCATCATCGGTCCGTCCGGTGCCGGAAAGTCGACCCTGGCAAGGCACCTGGTCGGCGTGCTGGCGCCGAACGCGGGAACGGCCCGTCTGGATGGAGCCGATGTCAGCATCTGGAACAGAGGTTCGCTCGGCCGGCACGTCGGATACTTGCCCCAGGACATCGAACTGTTCGCCGACACGGTCGCGGCCAACATCAACCGGTTTCAGCCGGGCGACGACGAGGCCACGATCAGGGCGGCGAGGATGGCCGGCGTGCACGATCTGATCCTTCGCCTGCGACTGGGCTATGACACGCCGATCGGCGAAGGTGGCACCACATTGTCGGGAGGCTATCGGCAGCGCCTGGCCCTCGCGCGGGCCGTCTATGGCGACCCAAGCCTCGTGGTCCTCGACGAGCCTAGTTCCAATCTCGATGCCGACGGCGACATGGCCCTCGCCGACTGCATCAACGAACTCAAGAGACGAAAGGTCACCGTGATCCTGATCTCGCACCGGCCGGGAACCGTCGCCGTGGCCGACAAGCTGCTGGTCCTGAAGGACGGGACCGCCGAGATGTTCGGCACGCGCGCCGACATCCTGGCCCGCCTGGCGCGCGGCGCCCAACTCCAGTCGGTCAAATCGGCATGACGGGAGACTCGCACATGCCGGCCCCCACGGCATCCGCACTAGGGCCGACGGTGGCAGGATGGGTGATCATTGCCGCCTTCTTCGGCGCACTCGGCGTCTGGGCAACGAGCGCGCCGCTCAACGGCGCAGTGGTGTCCAGCGGCGTGATCAAGGTCGAGGGCAACCGCAAGAGCGTCCAGCATCTCGACGGCGGCATCGTCAAGGAACTGCGCGTGAAGGATGGCGATCGGGTGAGGGCCGGCGAC
>CAYZQZ010000714.1:0-1740 GCA_964480235.1 uncultured Reyranella sp.
CGTGCCGGGCAGGAACCCGGGTACGTCAACAAAGGTCAGGATCGGGATTTCGAAGGCATCGCAGAACCGCACGAAGCGCGCGGCCTTCTTGCTGGCGTTGATATCGAGCACGCCTGCCAGAACCATCGGCTGGTTGGCGACCACGCCCACGGTGCGCCCTTCAACCCGCCCGAAACCGACGATGATATTGGCGGCATGGCCGGGCTGGATTTCGAAGAAGTCGCCCTCGTCCAGCACCTTTCGCACCACCTCGTGCATGTCATAGGGCTGGTTGGCATTGGCCGGGATCAGCGTGTCGAGGCTGTCCTCGATCCGGTCCCACGGATCGGTGGTCGGCCGTTCGGGCACGCCGACGCGGTTGTTCGCCGGCAGGTAATCGATCAGGTCGCGCGCGGTCAGCAGCGCCTCGATATCGTTCTCCAGCGCCAGGTCGGCGACCGAGGTCTTGGTGCTGTGCGTGACCGCCCCGCCCAGTTCCTCTTGCGTGACGATCTCGTTGGTTACGGTCTTCACCACGTCGGGACCGGTGACGAACATGTAGGAGCTGTCCTTCACCATGAAGATGAAGTCGGTCATGGCCGGCGAATAGACCGCGCCGCCGGCGCACGGCCCCATGACCATCGAGATCTGCGGAATGACACCCGAGGCCAGCACGTTCTTCTGGAAGACGTCGGCGTAGCCCGCGAGCGAGTCGACGCCCTCCTGGATGCGCGCGCCGCCGGAATCGTTGAGGCCGAGCACCGGAGCGCCCACCTTCATGGCCATGTCCATGACCTTGCAGATCTTGGCCGCGTGCGCCGCCGAGAGTGCGCCGCCGAACACCGTGAAATCCTGACTGAAGACATAGACCAGCCGGCCGTTGATCGTGCCGTGGCCGGTGATCACGCCGTCGCCGGGGATCTTCTGGTTCTCCATGCCGAAGTCGATCGAGCGGTGCTCGACATACATGTCGTATTCCTCGAACGAGCCCGGATCGAGCAGCGCATCGACCCGCTCGCGCGCGGTCAGCTTGCCCTTGGCGTGCTGGGCGGCGATGCGGCGCTGGCCGCCGCCCAGGCGCGCGGCCGCCCGGCGGCGCTCGAGTTCTTCCAACATCTTCTGCATTCAAAAGCTCCGGCTCACGCCTCAGTTTTCGGGCATATCAAGGGGAACGTCCAGCCCTGCAGGCCGGCGTCCCGGCGGGTTCAGCGAAGGTACTTCTTCTCGTCGGCCTTCACCTTGCCCATGCCCTGCAGGTCGAACACCTCGTCGACGGTGGCAATCTGCGATTCAACGCCATGGATACCGCCGTCCTTGCGGATCTGCGCGAAGGTCCTGCGCATGGCGCCGACCGAGGCGCGGATGGCGTGATTGCCCCAGATCAGCAGGCCGATCTTCTTCAGTTCCCTGACGCGCGCGACCGTCATCTGCGGATAGGCCGTCGGCACCAGCGCGATCGGCGCCTTGCCGTCCCACGCCTTCACGAAGGCTTCTATCTCGTCCGGCGTCTTCTGCTTGGAATGCACCAGGATCAGGTCGGCGCCGGCGGCCTCGTAGGCGCGGGCCCGCTTCAGCGCCTCGTCCTGGCCGAGGCCGGCGATCAGTGCCTCGGTGCGCGCCACGATGACGGTATCCTTGTCGCGGCGGGCCGCGCGCGCGGCCTCGATCTTGCCCCGGAACTCTTCGATGCGGACCATGTCCTGCCGGCCCCCCGCGATCCGGCTGGTGGCCTTGGGGGAGCTCTTGTCCTCCCTCACCATC
>CAYZQZ010000715.1:0-1733 GCA_964480235.1 uncultured Reyranella sp.
GAACACGGTGTCGGCCAAGCAGTGCCCCTCCATCACCGCGACCGGCGTCAGGTTGATGAGGTCGGTGCCGTCGCCCACGGCCCAGATGTTCTCCGCCGTGGTCTTCGACCATTCGTCGACGGCGATGGCGCCCGCCTTGTTCATCTGAACACCCACCTTCTCCAGGCCGATGCCGGACGTATTGGGCGCGCGGCCGGTTGCGTACATCACGAGATCGGTTTCGAACATGCCGCCGAGCGGCGTGTGTATCTGATAGGGCGCCTTGCCACTCGACGCGGTGATGCGCGCGATCTCCGTTTCGGTGCGCATCTTGATGCCGCTCTTTGCCAGGGCCTCGTGGACGAAGGTGCGGCAATCCTCGTCGAACCCGCGCAGCACGCGGTCCCGCCGGATCACCACGTCGACATGGCAACCCAGTCCGTTGAAGATGCCCGCGAACTCGACCGCGATGTAACCGCCGCCGACGATGGTGATGCGTTTGGGCAGCGGATCGGGAAGATGGAACGCCTCGTTTGAGGTGATCGCGAATTCCCTTCCCGGAATGTTCGGCACTTCCGGCCGGCCGCCGGTGCAGATCAGGATCTTGTCGGCGGTGACGGTCTGCTCGCCGTTCGGACCGGCGATCGCGATGGTGTGGCGGTCCATAAGCCGGCCACGCCCCAGGTGGATCTTCACGCCAGGCCCCTCGAGGAGCCGGATGTAGACCGCGTTCAGCCGATCGACCTCCTTCTGGACGTTGTCCCGCAGGGTCGTCCAGTTGTGGGACGGTGCGAGGCCCGACCAGCCATATGCAGCAGCATCCTCGAATTCGTGGGCAAACTTCGAGCCGTAAACCAGCAGCTTCTTGGGCACGCAGCCGCGGATCACGCAGGTGCCGCCGACGCGGTAGTCCTCGCAGATGCCGACCCGCGCGCCGTAGCCCGCCGCGATGCGCGAGGCGCGCACGCCTCCCGACCCCGCCCCGATGACAAAAAGATCGTAGTCGTAACCCATGGTTGTATCCGACTTATAAAACACAACACGGCCGCAATTCGGTCGCGCCGGTGACTATATCGACGGCCAGAGAGCCCGGTAAGGGAAATGGAGCGAGCTTTTCCATCTCCTGACACAACCATAAGGATATGCCCGATGCTGAGACTCCGGTGTGCCGCCGTGCTCGCGGTCCTCGCCGTTCCCGCCGACGCAGCGCCCGATCCGGCCGAGACCAAGACTGCCCCTGCTCCCACCGCCGTGCCGCGCGGCATGATGCGTTACGACACCAACAAGGACGGTTTCGTCGATCGCGGCGAATGGACGACCGGACAGGAAGCCCGCTTCAAGCAGCTCGACACCGACAAGGACGGCAAGCTGAGCGAAGACGAACTGTTCGCCCGCACCCGGCCCGCTGGCGGCGACGTGCTGCCGAGCGAGGCGCAGTCGCGCCGACAGTCGAGCTACTTCCGCCTGCTCGATACGGACAAGGATGGCTTCGTCAGCAAGGTCGAGTTCATGGCCGGAGCCAACCGCAACTTCGCGCGCTGCGACCTCGACCGCGACGGCCGCATCAATACGGCCGAGTGCCGGCAGGCGCTGCGCCGCCCTGCGGCCGAGCCGGCCAGCGCCAATCGCTGAAACGAAAAGGGCCGCCGGTCTCCCGGCGGCCCTTCCCTCGCTTGCGAAGCGCTGTCTCAGGTCGACTCGCTCGACATGACGTTGCCGAACAGCTCCCAGGTCTCGCCGGCGAACTTGGCGAG
>CAYZQZ010000716.1:0-1732 GCA_964480235.1 uncultured Reyranella sp.
TGGCCCACATCATCGAAGCCGGCCCGGGCAAGGTGCTCACTGGCATGGCCAAGCGCATCGACGCTGAACTGCAGGCGGCCTGCGTCTTCGACCCGGCGTCGCTGACCGAGGCCCGCGCCCTGTTTGGAGTTTGAGAGACATGACTGAAACCGCATCCAAGGGCGTCGCCCTCGTCACCGGCGCCAGCCGAGGCATTGGTCGCGCCATCGCGTTGGCCCTGGCGCACGAGGGCTGGCGCGTCATCGGCACCGCCACCACCGAGTCCGGCGCGGCCGGCATCTCCGAGGCGCTGTCGGCCCACGGTGGGCGCGGCATCGTGCTGAACGTCACCGATGCCGCCGGCAGCCAGGCGGCCGTCGACGCCATCGTGGCGCAAGAGGGCGGCGTGCACGTGTTGGTGAACAACGCCGGCATCACGCGCGACACCCTGTCCATGCGCATGAAGGACGAGGACTGGGACGCCGTGTTGGACACCAACCTCAAGGCCGTGTTCCGCATGTCGCGCGCTGTGACCAAGCCGATGATGAAGCAGCGCGCCGGCCGCATCATCAACATCACGTCGGTGGTGGGCGCCTCCGGCAACGCCGGTCAGGCCAACTACGCCGCCGCCAAGGCCGGCGTGGCCGGCCTCACGCGCTCGCTCGCCCGCGAGCTGGGCAGCCGTGGCATCACCGTCAATTGCGTGGCGCCGGGGTTCATTGCGACCGACATGACCGACGTGTTGCCCGAGGCGCAGAAGGCGGCGCTGCTGGCTCAAATCCCGCTCGGCCGCCTGGGTGCGCCGGAGGAAATCGCCGCGGCCGTCGTCTTCCTGGCCTCGCCCGGCGGCGCCTACATCACGGGCACGGAGCTGCACGTGAACGGCGGCATGTTCATGGCCTGATGGGGCCCGGGCGGCCCAATATAGGGGCGCCCATCTAGAGCCCGTAGAATGCTGGGCTGTTTTCTGTAAACCTCTCCTGGAGGAGTTCATGAGCGACATCGAATCCCGCGTCAAGAAGATCATCGCCGAACAGCTCGGCGTGCCCGAGGCCGACGTCACCAACGAGAAGGCCTTCGTCGCCGATCTGGGCGCGGACTCTCTCGACACGGTCGAGCTGGTGATGGCCCTGGAGGACGAGTTCGGCATCGAGATCCCGGACGAGGAGGCCGAGAAGATCACCACCGTCCAGCTCGCGATCGACTACGCGACGGCGCACCAGAAGTCCTGAGGGCGGCTGGCCGTCTTGCGCCCATGAGCCGACGTCGCGTCGTCATCACCGGCCTCGGCCTGATCAGCCCGGTCGGCAACACGGTGGCCGAGGGTTGGGCCAACCTGGTCGCGGGCAGGAGCGGGATCGACACGATCACCCGCTTCGACGCGTCGGCCTTCGCCTGCCGCATCGCCGGCGAGGTCAAGGGCTTCAATGTCGAGGACTACATCCCCGGCAAGGAAGCCCGCCACATGGACACCTTCATCCACTACGGGATGGCGGCGGCGATCCAGGCCGTGGCCGACGCCGGGCTGCCCAGTGGCGAGGCGCTGAGCGAGGCGCAGGCCGAGCGCATCGGCGTCATCGTCGGCTCGGGCATCGGCGGACTGCCGATGATCGAGGAGACCCACGGCGAGTACGTGGCGCGCGGCGCGCGGCGCATTTCGCCGTTCTTCGTGCCGGCGTCGATCATCAACATGATCTCGGGCCACCTGTCGATCAAGTACGGCTTCACCGGCCCGAACCTGGAGAGCGTCACC
>CAYZQZ010000717.1:0-1731 GCA_964480235.1 uncultured Reyranella sp.
GTCGCGACGTCGGACGCCTCCGCCCGAGTAGGGGCGGGGGAGTGCACCATCGATTCCAGCATCTGCGTCGCCACGATCACCGGCTTCCCGGCGATCCTGCAGGCGGCGAGGATGCGCTTCTGCAGCGGCGGCACCGCCTCTGGCGGCATTTCCACGCCGAGATCGCCGCGCGCCACCATGATGCCGTCGCTCTGCTCGATGATCTCATCGAGATGTTCGATCGCCGCCGGCTTCTCGAGCTTGGCCATCACCGCTGCACGGCCGGCGACCAGTTTCTTGAGTTCAGCGATATCGTGCGCGCGCTGCACGAAGGACAGCGCCACCCAATCGACGCCGAGCGTCAGGCCGTAGGCGAGGTCCTTGTGGTCCTTCTCGGTCATCGGCGACAGCGGCAGCACGAGGTTGGGCAGATTGACGCCCTTGCGATCGCTGATCGGGCCCGCGACCTCGACAACCGCATCGATCGTCGCTTCGTCATGCGCCTCGATGCGCAGCCGTACCTTGCCGTCGTCGATCAGAAGGATGCCGCCGCGCTGGGCGGCCTTGAAGATTTCCGGATGGGGCAGCGGTACCCTCTTCGGGGTGCCGGGCGCCTTGTCCATGTCGAAGCGCAGCTTCTGGCCCTTCTTCAGCTCAATGGGCCCTTTGGCCATGGCACCCAGCCGCAGCTTGGGTCCCTGCAGATCCATCAGGATCGCGATCGGGTGCTTGTATTCCTTTTCCAGTGCCCGGAGCAGATCGACCCGCTGCTTGTGGTCGTCCTGCGTGCCGTGGCTGAAATTGAGACGAAAGACGTCGGCGCCGGCGTCGAACAGGGCGCGCAGCTGCTCCCGACTGGAGGAGGCAGGGCCCAACGTGGCCACGATCTTGGCGAAACGCGCGCGACGCATGAACGGCACTGTAGCGCGATCAGCGCTTGGGGGGAGATGATACTTTGAAGTCGCCCGCCTGCTCGTACACCTTCACCACCGCGGCATCGTCCAGCTTGCCCCAGCCCGCGCCCGCTGCGGCGAGGAAGAGCTGGTGCGCGGCGGCAGCCAGGGGCAGGGGCAGACGGTGTTCGTGGCCGGTGTTCAGCACCAAGCCAAGATCCTTCACGAAGATCTCGACCGCCGACAGCGGCGAGTAGTCGTCGTCGAGCATGTGCGGCACGCGATTGCCGAACATCCAGCTGTTGCCGGCGCTGGCGGAAATCACCTCGTAGACCGCACGGGTGTCGGCGCCGGCCTTGGCCGCCAGAGCCATGGCCTCGGCGGCGGCCGCGATATGCACGCCGGCAAGCAGTTGATTCACCGTCTTGACCAGGGAACCGAGGCCCGGCGCGTCCCCCAACCTGAAGACCTTGGCCGATGTGGCGGCGAGGATCGATTCGGCACCGGCATAGGCCGCCGCGTTGCCCGAGGTCATGTAGGTGAGTTCGCCCGACTCGGCCCGGGCCCGGCCGCCCGACATCGGCGCGTCGAGCAGCACATGGCCGCTGGCTGCCAGACGTTCGCCGAGCGCCTTGGCGAAGGCGGGAGGCACGGTCGCGCACTGCATCACAAGACCGCCCTTGCGTAGCGCGCTGACGGCGCCGTTGCTGCCATAGAGTACCGTCTCGACCTGCTGGGCGTTCACCACGGCCACGACGACGGCATCGGCGATCTTCGCGGCGGCGGCAGGCGTGTCTTCCGTCTTGCCGCCGGCCTTGGCGAAGGCCTCGCGCGCCGCCGCGCTGGGATCGACGCCGAT
>CAYZQZ010000718.1:0-1730 GCA_964480235.1 uncultured Reyranella sp.
CTCGGGCGCGGCCGTGGCGTGGAGCCTAGCCGACACGCGCATGCGCATTCTCTGTATGGAGCAGGGCGACTGGGTCCGCTCGACCGACTTTCCGACCAACGGCCGCGACTGGGAAGCGCGCCGCTTCGGCGATTTCGACATCAGCCCCAACCGGCGGGGCCGCGACACCGACTATCCGGTGAACGACGACGCCTCGATCATGAAGGTGGCCAACTTCAACGGCGTCGGCGGCGGCACCGTGATCTACACCGCCCACTGGCCGCGCATGCACCCGTCGGACTTCAAGGTGAAGAGCCTCGACGGCGTGGCCGACGACTGGCCGGTGGACTACTGGGCGCTCGAACGCTTCTACGAAGAGAACGACCGTATGATGGGCGTGTCGGGCCTCGCCGGCGATCCGGGCGTGCCGCCGCGCCATCCGCCGATGCCCCCGATCCCGATGGGCAAGACGGGCACGCTCTACGCGAAGGCCATGAACAAGCTCGGCTGGCACTGGTGGCCTTCGGACACCACCATCGCCACCACCGACTACGAAGGCCGGGCGAAGTGCATCAATCTCGGCCACTGCACGCCGGGCTGCGCGCAGGGCGCCAAGGCCAGTACCGACCTCACCTACTGGCCGCTGGCGATCCGCGCCGGCGTCGAACTGCGCACACGCTGCCGGGTGCGCGAGATCGTCACCGACAGCAATGGCATGGCGAGCGGCGCGATCTACTACGACGCCGACGGCAAGGAACAGTTCCAGCCGGCCGAAATGGTGATCCTCGCCTGCAACGGCGTCGGCACGCCGCGCCTCCTGCTGAACTCCGCCTCTGCAAGGTTCCCGAACGGCCTCGCCAACTCCTCGGGCCTGGTTGGCCGGAACCTGATGCTGCATCCCTGGCCGATCGTCTCGGGCTACGTGCCCGACACCGTCGATGGCGGCCGTGGGCCGATCACCTGCCTGTGGAGCAAGCAGTTCTACGAGACCGATCCGTCGCGCGGCTTCGTGCGCGGCTATACCCTGCAGTTCGGCCGTGGCACCGGCCCCGCCACCCAGGCGATCGTCGCGACCGGTGCGGGCCAGCTCGCTTGGGGCGCCGGCCACCACAAGACCTATCGCGAGCTGCTCGACCACCGCGTCAACATCGGCGTCGCCTGCGACGACCTGCCGGAGGAGCATAACCGGGTCACGCTCGACCCGACGCTGAAGGACTCGAACGGCATTCCCGCACCGAAGATCGACTACACGATCTCCGACAACACGCGGCGCATGATGGAACATGGCATCGCCCGCGCCGAGGAGATCCTCAGCGAAGCCGGCGCCACCCGCCTCTACTGCTCCCGCGAGGTGCTGAACTATCCCGGCCACCTGCTCGGCACCGCCCGCATGGGCCGCGATCCCGAGCGCTCCGTGGTCAACGAATGGGGCCGCAGCCACGACGTCAAGAATCTTTTCATCGTCGACGGCAGCGTATTCGTCACCGGCGGCGGCGTGAACCCGACATCGACGATCCAGGCCGTGGCGCTCTACATCGCGGATCAGATCAAGCAGCGGCTGGCAAACTTGTTTGACTAGATAAGCTTGTACTGCCTCTGAAAGAAAGCCGAGTGAAGCCCGCCCGGCGGCGGCTGGACGGCGATGTGCTGCGTGACTTGGGCATCTGCTGACCCGTTCCCCGCCACCATCAGCATGACGCGGTTGACCGGGATGCTCCTGAGCGACCCCCGATTCAGCAACGCCTCGAGAA
>CAYZQZ010000719.1:0-1727 GCA_964480235.1 uncultured Reyranella sp.
AATCCCGAGGCGTGGCTCTGGTACTACAAGGTGGTGGGCGACAGCCGCTGCCCGATCGTCGACACCTGGTGGCAGACCGAGACCGGCGGCATTCTCATCACGCCACTGCCCGGTGCGACCAAGCTGAAGCCCGGCTCGGCCACCAAGCCGTTCTTCGGCGTGACGCCGGTCATGGTCGATGCCGAAGGCAGGGAACTCCAGGGCGCCTGCACCGGCAATCTCTGCCTGATCGATTCGTGGCCCGGCCAGATGCGCACGGTCTACGGCGATCATCAGCGCTTCATCGACACCTACTTCAAGACTTACCCGGGAAAGTACTTCACCGGTGACGGCGCCCGGCGCGACGAAGACGGCTATTACTGGATCACCGGCCGCGTCGACGACGTGATCAACGTCTCCGGTCATCGCATCGGCACCGCCGAGGTCGAAAGTGCGCTGGTCGCGCACAAGCTGGTCGCCGAAGCAGCGGTCGTCGGTTTCCCGCACGACATCAAGGGCCAGGGCATCTACGCCTACGTCACCCTCAATGCCGGCCTCCATCCCAGCGAGGAGCTGCGCAAGGAACTGGTTGCGTGGGTGCGCAAGGAGATCGGCCCGATCGCCACGCCCGACGCCATCCAGTGGGCGCCCGGCCTGCCCAAGACGCGCTCGGGCAAGATCATGCGTCGCATTCTGCGCAAGATCGCCGAGAACGATTTCAGCAACCTGGGCGACACTTCCACGCTCGCCGACCCGGCCGTGGTCGACGATCTGGTGAAGAACCGAGCCAAGTAAGGAGTCCGATGGCCAACCCTCCGGCGAATCCTGGGATCCTCGAGCTGGCGGCCGACCTGACGGCCGGCCGCACGACGTCGCGCAAGCTCACGGAAGAGGCTCTGGCCCGCATCGAGGATCCCAAGGGCGAAGGCAAGCGCGCCTTCGTGAAGGTCTGGAAGGCGCAGGCCCTCGCCGCCGCCGATGCGAGCGACCTGCAGCGCAGGCAGGGTCTGGTGCCGGGCCCGCTCGCAGGAATTCCGATGTCGATCAAGAACCTCTGCGACGTGGCCGGCGAGACGACGCTCGCAGGGTCGAAGGCGCTCGAGGATGCACCGCCAGCCAAGGTCGATGCACCCGTGGTGGCGCGCCTTCGCGCAGCCGGCGCCGTGATCGTCGGCAGCACGAACATGAGTGAGTTCGCCTTTTCGGGCGTCGGTGCCAATCCGCACTACGGGACGCCGGGCAATCCGGCCGATCGCAAGCGCGTTCCGGGCGGTTCCTCGTCGGGGGCCGCGGTCTCGGTCGGCGACCGCATGGCCGTCGCCGCTCTCGGGACCGACACCGGCGGATCGGTACGCATTCCGGCCGCGGTGTGCGGCATCGTCGGCTTCAAGCCGACGGCGCGGCGTGTGCCGATCGACGGTGTCGTGCCGCTATCGACGTCGCTCGATTCGATCGGCCCACTCGCCAATTCGGTCGAGTGCTGTGCCATCGTCGATGCGGTGTTCGCCGGAGAGCCGATTTTCGTGCCCGATGCGGCGCCCCTCACCGGATTGCGCTTCGGTATTCCCAAGCAGTTCGTCATGGACGAACTCGATCCCGTTGTCGCCAGGGCCTTCGAGCGCGCCTGCAAGGCGCTGACCGCCAAGGGCGTGAAGGTCGAGCAAGTCGACCTGCCGCAGCTCAACGAGCTGCCAGCGATCAATGCCAAGGGCGGATTTGCCGCGTCCGAGGCCTTCGCCTGGCATCAG
>CAYZQZ010000720.1:0-1694 GCA_964480235.1 uncultured Reyranella sp.
GGATGCCCTTCAGGAGTTCGAGGCCGTCCACGTTGGGCATCATGAGGTCGCAGATGACGAGTTCGGGCCGGGCCGCCTTGAACAGGCCGAGCCCCTCGTCGCCGTCCGCCGCCTCGCAGACCTGGAAGCCTTCCGCCTCCAGTATCTTGCGCACCAGGGCGCGCTCCGTGTGGTTGTCCTCGATCACCAGAATCATGGTCCCTCCGGCCCCGTCAGGAATACAGGGCTTCACCTTCCCCGTGCAACCGTGCCGGGAACCCCCTCCCTCTTTGGGCAATCGCGCGGGCCAGAGCGGGAATAGTTGCTCAAATCCGGGGGTTCATGCAGAGAAGCCGGCAAAACCAAGTCTCAGGGAGATCGACATGCCCCGCCTCATTCCCGCCGTTCTGGCCGCGATAGCCGCTTTTGGCTTGGCCGTGCCCGCGCAGGCTCAGGCCCCTGCCGCTCCGCCGGCCCCGCCGCTGGTCGACTGGGCGAGCATCCAGATCAAGACGACCGACCTCGGCAACAAGACCTACATGCTGGAGGGCCAGGGCGGGAACATCACGGTCGCCGTCGGCAGCGACGCCATCATCATGATTGACGGCCAGTTCGCGCCGCTCTCCGACAAGATCACGGCGGCGATCAAGGCGGTCTCGCCGCTGCCCGTCAAATACCTGGTCAACACGCACTATCATGGCGACCACACCGGCGGGAACGAGAACTTCGTCAAGGATGGCGCTACGGTCGTAGCGCACGACAACATCCGTGTGCGGCTGGCCGCCGGCACCCGCAACGCGGCCGGCGGCGTCGCCCCGCCCCGCCCGGCCGAGGCGCTGCCCACCCAGACCTATGTCGGCGGCTCTTTCACGCTGGAAGCTGGGGGCCGCAAGGCGCAGCTCACCCATGTGGCCAATGCGCACACCGACGGCGACACCTGGGCCTATTTCGCCGATGCGAATGTGCTCTGCGTCGGCGACACGGTGAACAACCTCAAGCGCTACCAGAACATCGACTTCATGAATGGCGGTGACGTGCGCGGCATGATCCGGGCCGCCGACGCCTATCTCAAGGTGGCCAACGAGAGCACCAAGGTCGTGGTCGGACACGGCCCGCTGGCAACGCGCGCCGACATCGCCGAGTTCCGCGAGATGCTGATCACCTCGCGCGACCGCATCGAGAAGCTGGTCAACGAGGGCCGGACGGAGCAGGAGGTTCTGGACCTGAAGCCGCTGGCCGACCTTGACGCCAAGTGGTCCGGCGGCATCCCTGCTCTCGCCGTGGCGCACACACGCAACGTCTACAATTCGTTCAAGCGCCTCTAGATCGCGAAGAGAAGGCGCCTCCGCTCGGAAGAACGGGGCGCCTTCCGTGGCCGATCCGGTGGCGCGCACCGTGGATGAGGCTGTCGACCTGAAGGCGCAGTGTCCCGGTGCCTCGCCAGCCGGCTGGATAGGTTGTGCTTTAACACCTCGGACAAACGTGGGCGACACCACCCTTGCCGACGGCTGTGGCGCCGGACATGGTGGTGCACGCCACCCTCCGCGAAAGGCGCCACCCGTGAGCCTCGGAACATGAGCCTCGAGTTTCTGATCACCTCGTTCATCGTCGTGGCCTCGCCGGGGACCGGCGTGCTCTACACCCTCGCCGCCGGTCTCGCCCGCGGCTCACGCGCCAGCGTCGTCGCCGCCTTCGGCTGCACGCTGGGCATCGTG
>CAYZQZ010000721.1:0-1687 GCA_964480235.1 uncultured Reyranella sp.
GAGGCGCCCGTCCTTGAGCTCCAGCTTCAGCTGCTGATTGGGCGAGACCGTGGTGAGGTTGATGAAATCGATCTTCGCGCGGCGGTCATCCAGCGACAGGCCATCGACCGTCTCGATGAACTTCATCTTCGGGTTCGGAAACTTCCCCTCGGCGGGGTACGCGGTCCCGGCGATGATCTGCCCCGGCTTCAGCTTGAAGCGGCGGATCAGCTCCTTCGGCACAAACGTGTCCGACGGGCGGCGCTTGCCGTAGCGGGTAAGATCCAGGAGCTGGCCGTTTCCTCCCTTGGCGAAATCGATGTCGAGGATGCCCTCCACCTTCACGAGGTTCTCCGGCGGCGGTGCCGGGCGTTCTTGGCCGGACGGAGCCGAATTCGGGGCGGGGGCCGGCACCGCAGAGGGGGTCGGGGCCGAGGGGGAGGCAGGCTGATTATCCATGGAAATCCAGTCGATGAGTGTATGCGCGCGTATGCAGAGTCCAATGCTCATGCTTGACGCGCAAAACCTGTCGCGAGATATGAGCGAGGCGCACTTGCGCACTTCCTCTCTCATACCCCCTAACAGCCACCAACGTGTCGGACCAAACGATTACCTCAGTCTCCCGAGAAAGTCGGGTTTTTAGGCCTTCGGCCGAGTTTCAACGCCAAGCGAACCTTGGGAGTCTCGCGGCTTATAAGAGACTCTACGCGGAGTCTGTCAATGCTCCAGAGAAGTTTTGGGGCCGTCAGGCCAAGGAGTTGCTGACGTGGCGTCGGCCTTTCAAGAAGGCGCTTTCGTGGAAGCTGCCGCACGCGAAGTGGTTCATCGGTGGCCAACTCAACGTCGCCGAGAACTGCGTGGACCGCCACCTCGGAACCGCGCGGGAGAACAAGGCGGCGATCATCTTCGAGGGTGAGCCGGGCGACGTCCGCACGCTGACCTACAAGCAACTGCACCGCGAGGTGTGCCGCTTCGCGAACGTCCTCACCGGCCTCGGCGTCGGCAAGGGCGACCGTGTCGCGATCTACATGCCGATGGTGCCGGAGGCGGCGATCGGCATGCTGGCCTGCGCCCGGCTCGGGGCGATCCACACGGTCATCTTCGGCGGCTTTTCGAGCGAGGCGATCAAGGACCGCGTCAACGATTGCCAGGCCAAGGTCATCCTCACGGCTGACGGCGGTTGGCGCCGCGGCAAGGTCGTCGAGCTCAAGGCCAACGTCGACCGCGCGGTCGGCTTCACGCCGAGCGTGCAGCATGTCGTCGTGCTGAAGCGCACCGGCAACGCCGTCGCGATGACCGAGGGCCGCGATCGCTGGTGGCATGAGTTGGTCGACGCCGCGCCGGCCGAGCACCGGGCCAAGGGCTTCGACAGCGAGAACCCGCTCTTCATCCTCTACACGTCCGGCTCGACCGGCAAGCCGAAGGGCGTGCTGCACACGTCGGGCGGGTACCTGCTGGGCACCGCGATCACCACGAAGTACGTCTTCGACCTGAAGGAGACGGACATCTATTTCTGCACGGCCGACATCGGCTGGATCACGGGGCACAGCTACGTGGTCTACGGTCCGTTGGCGAACGGTGCGACCATCCTCATGTACGAGGGTGCCCCGAACCAGCCGGGCCCGGATCGGTTCTGGGAAATGATCGACCGTCATGGGGCGACGATCTTCTACACGGCGCCGACCGCGAACCGTGCGTTCATGCGCTT
>CAYZQZ010000722.1:0-1684 GCA_964480235.1 uncultured Reyranella sp.
TCGCGGCGCTGCACAAGATCGAGTGGACCGACTATCTCGAACGCATGCGACAGGGCCTGAAGACGCACGGCCAGGTGCGCGAGGGGGTCTATGCCGCCACCGGCTACGAGGGCGTCGACGCGCACGATGCGCGCCTCAAGCGAGAACGGGAGGCACGCTGATGCCGCTGGTCTACCTCGGCGCCTGCAGCCATGCGCCCGGCATCACCGCCCGCGCCGAGCGTGCCGACACCCAGACGCGCCAGGCGCTGGAGAAGGCGCTCTACAAGATGGGCGACGACATTCGCGCCACCAGGCCCGATGCGCTGGTCGTCCTGGCCGCCGAGCATTTCGCCAATTTCTTCATGAACAACATGCCGGCCTTCGCGATCGGCATGGCCGATTCCTACGAAGGCCCGATCGAGGACGAGGCGTTCCTGAAGATCCCGCGCACGAAGGTGCCCGGCAACAAGGCGCTGTCGCGCAGGCTGATCGAGAACGTGATGCAGTCGGTCGACGTGGCCTATGCCGAGGAATGGAAGTTCGACCACGGCATCTCGGTGCCGCTGCATTTCCTGACGCCGAACTACGACCTGCCGATCATCCCGGCCAACATCAACTGCCAGGGCCCGCCGCTCGCGCCGCTGAAGCGCGCCTGGGCATTCGGCGAGGCGCTGCGGGCGGCGGCCGATGCGGTGCCCGAGCGCATCGCCCTGGTCGCGACCGGCGGCATTTCGCATTGGCCCGCGACGCCGGACTCCGGGAAAATCAACGAGAAATGGGACCGCGAGTTCCTCGACCGCTGGTCGCGCAACGACCGCGACGCGCTGCTCTCCTATACCGACGCCGAGACCTATCGCGACGCAGGCCAGGGTGGCTTCGAGATCAGGACGTTCGTCGCCGCGGCGGGAGCCGGGAAGGGCGCCAAAGGCACGATCGAGTTCTGCGAGCCCATCCCGATCTTCGCCGTGAGTTGCACCGTGGCGCGGATGGCCGTGTGAGTCCTCCTCATTCAATTGGGGAGGTGTCGCGGCTAGTCCCGAGGTCATCCGGGGGATGAGCCGCGACGGAGGGGGCGGAATCCCCCGATACGTTGCCGCTCATGACCCGTTCGCCCGCGCCAAGCGCACGGGCACTTTCTCGTCTGAATGGGGAAGAGCGCTCTGGGCCGGCTTCTTCGTGAACGTCGCCGTCGCCTAGAAACCGACGCCCTTGCAGGCTGCGTCCATTTCGGCCGGCAGGACGGCCGTAGGAGGCACGCGCGCGCGTTCGCGGAGAGCGCGGCACTCCTTCTTGAGTTCGACCGCCGCGAAGTCTTCGGCCGGCGGCACGAAGCTGACAATTACGGCAACGCCCAGGAGGGACGCTATGAGGACGGGGGCGAATATCTGGACGGGTGCCATCTGAAACAGGGCCCTGGAGTTGCCGATGGTGAAGTGAACCTGGATATCCAACGCAGGCCGGCGGTGAATGTTCCCGTCGATGTCGTCACGAGCGTGGCGATTTCCTGAACGTCACCACCAGTACGTCGCGATAGGCGGGCTGCGCCGGGTTCTCGGGCTCGACCGGGGTCACGCCGTGATAGCAGCGTGAATCGTCGACCAGGGCGGCATCGAGCGGATCGGTCAGGGTGAAGCTGCCGAGCGTGCGCTTGTCGAGGTCGTGGATCGTCGTCGTGCCGCTTCGGATATTGCGCCGGTTGATCA
>CAYZQZ010000723.1:0-1663 GCA_964480235.1 uncultured Reyranella sp.
ACCGCTGCGAACTGACGCTCGAAGCCTGGCGCTCCATGCTGCGCGGCCTGCACAACGATGCCGACAAGGCCTTCGTCGACTGGTTCGCGATCGAGCGCAGCCAGAACCGCGAGACCGATGTCGGCATGTACCGGCACTATCTCGACCCTACCGAGCCGTTCGTGAATGCCGTGATCAAGCCCGCCCACGGCGCGGTCATCACCTCGGCGACCTTGCGCGACTCGCTGGGGCTCACCGCCCCGGCAAACGACGAGAACCAAAACGCACTCGCCGACTGGACCTCGGCCGAAGCACGCACCGGCACGAGCCATCTACTGGCGCCGGCGCTGCATGCCGCCATGGCCTCACCCTTCGACTACGCCCAGGCAACGCGCGTGCTGATCGTACGCGACGTCAAGCGGGACGACGCCGATCAGGTCGCCAGCGCCTATCGCGAACTGTTCCTTGCCGCGGGCGGCGGCGCGCTCGGTCTGTTCACAGCCATCGGGCGGCTGCGCGCCACCTACCAGCGCATCGCGCCAGCACTCGAGGAAGCAAGCCTGCCGCTCTATGCACAGCATGTCGGCGGCATGGATGCCGCCACCCTGGTCGACATCTTCCGGGCCGAAGAGCATTCCTGCCTGCTCGGCACTGACGCCGTCCGCGACGGCGTCGACGTGCCGGGCCGTTCGCTCAGGCTGATCGTGTTCGATCGCGTACCCTGGCCGCGGCCCGACATTCTCCACCGTGCGCGGAAGGCTGCCTGGAAGGAGAAGCTCGGCGGCGGCGCGAACGCCTATGACGACATGCTGGCGCGGCTGAGGCTCAAGCAGGCCTATGGTCGTCTGATCCGCCGCGCCGACGACCGCGGCGTCTTCGTGATGCTCGACTCGCGACTGCCGAGCCGCCTGCTTGGCGCATTTCCCGCCGGCGTATCGATCGAACGCACTGGTCTCGCCGAGGCAATCGCCGCCGTGCGGGCGTTTCTTGGAGAGAACACGGAGCCGTTGCCGGCCGGCGTTGACTCCGACGCCCCGTTCTGACGGCTCTGCCGACGCCTCCTGAGGCGACGGCGACGCCACCATCCCGTTCAGGATGAGCCGAGGGCGACCGGGCGGAACAGCAGGTAGAACACAAACGCCCACACCAGGATCCAGAAAGTCCAGGTAAGGGTCGGGTGATCGGCCTGCCATTCCAGAATGCGCTTGGGCAAGACGGACTGTTTCATGACGTCCATAATCTTCAGGCGCGCGGAAACGTCCTTGATCTGGATCACGGTTGGGGAGGCGATCTGCCCTAGACTTTCTGCCTATCTGCCAGCTCTGCTCCGGGGTCCGCGCATGCACCTGCTCACATACTTGGGTCTCGCCGTCCTCCCATTCCTCGTGCTGCCGTCCGTATCGACGGGACAGGACATTGGCGGACAGGACACCGGCGGCCTGTCCTCGAACGCGCTCTCGCGCTGCGCCGGCAAGGTGGGCCGCGACACGCGACAGGCCGACCCAGCGTTCGGCATCATCATGCTCGACGGCATGCCGTGGATGAGCGTCGAGCGGACCGAGGAGAAGGTCGGCAGTCAGCCGATCACCGCCACTGTGACGAGCAACGGCGCTTTGCTCCGTCACAAGGGCATGTAAGCGCCGGAGACAAAATCCCTCACTGAAGCGGCCGGAAAGTCTGGTTG
>CAYZQZ010000724.1:0-1659 GCA_964480235.1 uncultured Reyranella sp.
CCGGTTTGCTTGACCGACCGCCAGACCACGGGGGTCAGGTAGGCGATGATGAGGATGATGTCATGAGCCACCTGCGTCCAGGTCACCGCGCGCATGCCGCCGAGGAAGCTGCACACGAGGATGCCGCCGAGGCCGACGAAGACGCCGATCTCGAACGCCAGGCCCGTCAGGCGCGTCGTGATGAGGCCGACGCCATAGATCTGCGCCACCACGTACACGAACGAGACCAGGATCGCGATCAGGATGCCGACGAAGCGAGCGACGTTGCCCTCGTAGCGCGCGCCCAGGAAGTCCGGGATCGTGAACTGGCCGAACTTGCGCAGGTAGGGCGCCAGGAACAGCGCCACCAGGCAGTAGCCGCCGGTCCAGCCCATGATGAACGCCAGGCCGCCGTAGCCGCTGAGGTACAGCGTGCCGGCCATGCCGATGAACGACGCCGCGCTCATCCAGTCGGCGCCGGTGGCCATGCCGTTGTAGACAGCAGGGACACGGCGGCCGGCGACGTAGTACTCGGCGGCATCGCTGGTGCGGCTCATGATGCCGATACCGGCGTACAGCGCCACGGTGGCGAGCAGGAAGACGATGCCGATCGCGGCGCGCGAAAGGCCCATCTGCTCTGCGATCGCCAGCAGGATGATGAAGGTGAGGAAGCCCCCGGTGTACCAGCCGTACACCTTGTTGAGCTGCTTCTTGAATGCGGCGTTGGCTTCCTTGCTGGAAGTGCCGCCGGCTTCGAAACTCAGGCCTGCCATGTCATTCCTCCTCGGCCACGCCGTGCTCTTGGTCGAGCTTGTTCATGTAGTGCGCGTAGTACCAGATGATCGCCACGTAGATCACCAGCGACCCCTGCGCAGCCATCCAGAAGCTGAACGGCCAACCGAAGAACTCGAAGTTCAGGTCGCGCGCATAGAACGCGACCACGTAAGTCACCACGAACCAGATCACGAGCAGGATCGAAGTGATCCGCAAGTTCTTGGCCCAGTAGCGACGATGGTTCTCACTCACCTGCATCGCAGTCACCCCTTTACGTGTCCCCGCCCGTGACGGGCGTCTTCCTCGTCGTCGATCGGCGTCAGGATGACGCCGGCCCCGCCACGAGCCCGGTCTCGCGCTCGAGTTGCGCTGCGACCTTGGGCTCGAATCCCTTGAGGTGGCGAATGATCTTCACCGCCTCCTCCGGTTGTTGTCTGTCGATCTGCACCCGTGCCAGCTGGTACCAGCCGTAGGGGCTCATCGGCTGCAGCTCCGTGTTGCGCTTGAGCGCCACCACGGCGTCGTCGAAGCGCTGCAGCCGGATCAATGCCAGGCCCATGCCGTACCAGGCGCGGTCGAGCCTTGGGTCGAGTTCGGTCGCTCGCTGGAAACAGCGCAGCGCCTCGTCGGCGCGTCCGAGATCCTCGAGCACGTAGCCGCGGTTGAACCAGTGCGCCGCGACCTCGGCGTGCACCGAGGTCAGGCGGTCGTAGTCCTGCAGCGCCCCCTCGCGCTCGCCGGACTGCATTCGCAGGTGAGCGCGGCTCGCCAGGGCGTAGGCGTCGTCCGGCCACAACGCCAGCATGCGCTCGAAGATCGCCCGCGCCGGCTTGTCGCGCCCGAGGACCAGCCAGGCCATCGCCTGCCATTTCATCCACAGATGCTGTACACCGATCACGCTTCGGC
>CAYZQZ010000725.1:0-1626 GCA_964480235.1 uncultured Reyranella sp.
GAGACCGCTGACGAAACGCATGTTCGGAGAGCGCATGAGCGAGCGCGGGTTCAGGTCTATTCGCGGAACCGGCGGAACGAAAACGTATTGGGGTCTGCGCATTGCGACCTTCGAGGACGCGGACGACGAGCCTATCGAATCAGCAATTCCCGTCGAACAACCGCAGCCCCGCGCCGGTGCGTAAGACCGACGACCCGACCGACCGCGACGACCTCTCCCTCGACACGCTGGTGCCCGACAACCCCAACAAGCCCTACGACATCAAGGAACTGATCCTGAAGGTGGTCGACGAGGGCGACTTCTTCGAGCTGTCGCCCGAATGGGCCGGCAACATCGTGGTCGGCCTGGGCCGCATGGCCGGCAAGACGGTGGGCTTCGTCGCCAACCAGCCGATGGTGCTGGCGGGCTGCCTCGACATCGACTCCTCCCGCAAGGGCGCGCGCTTCGTGCGCTTCTGCGACGCCTTCAACATCCCGATCGTGACGTTCGTCGACGTGCCGGGCTTCCTGCCGGGCACGGCGCAGGAATACGGCGCCATCATCAAGCACGGCGCCAAGCTGCTCTATGCCTATGCCGAGGCGACGGTGCCGAAGGTCACGGTGATTACCCGCAAGGCCTATGGCGGCGCCTACGACGTTATGGCGTCGAAGCATCTGCGCGGCGACGTGAACTACGCCTGGCCGGGGGCGGAGATCGCGGTGATGGGCGCCAAGGGCGCGGTGGAGATCATTTTCCGCTCCGATATCGGCGACGCGAAGAAGATCGCCGCCCGCACCGAGGAGTATCGCGAGAAGTTCGCCAATCCGTTCGTGGCGGCGAGCCGCGGTTTCATCGACGACGTGATCATGCCGCACGGCACCCGCCGTCGGATCTGCAAGGCGCTGAAGACGCTCGAGACCAAGAAGCTCGATAATCCGTGGCGCAAGCACGGCAACATCCCCTTGTGAGGAGTCTGCCGTGGCGATAACCCCCGAGGAAAGGCTGAAGCGCAACCGCGCCGTCAGGCTGCACGTCATCGTGGCACTGCTTTCCCTGCTGGTGCTGATCGCGGTGAACGCCTTCACCAACAGCAAGAATCCGTGGTGGCTCTGGGTGCTGATGGCCTGGATGCCGCTGGTCGCGGCCCATACCGCCTGGGCGATGGGCCTTTTCGACCGCAACAACGAAGGACCGTGAGATGGCCGCGAAGAAGAAGGTCGCCCCCAAGAAAGCAACGAAGAAGGTCGCTGGACCGAAGAAGGCCGCCGCCAAGGGCGCGCCGAAATCCGGCAAGCTCTTCGACAAGATCCTGATCGCCAACCGCGGCGAGATCGCCTGCCGCGTCATCCGCACAGCCAAGAAACTCGGCATCAAGACGGTCGCGGTCTATTCCGAGGCCGATGCCGATGCGCTGCACGTGCGCGAGGCCGACGAGAAGGTCTTTATCGGCCCGCCGCCGTCGGCGCAGTCCTACCTGCTGATCGACAAGATCGTCGACGCCTGCAAGAAGACCGGCGCGCAGGCGGTGCACCCGGGCTACGGCTTCCTCTCCGAGAAGCAGGAATTCCAGAAGGCGCTGGCCAAGGCCAAGATCGCCTTCATCGGCCCCGACGCCTTCGCCATCCACGCCATGGGCGACAAGATCGA
>CAYZQZ010000726.1:0-1620 GCA_964480235.1 uncultured Reyranella sp.
CACGAGGAGTGCGCGATGAGCCACCCAAACTATTACCGATTGTTTGCCCATCTGGATGCACCGAAGCGTTATTTGAGCTTAACGGCGGACGAATTGGTGATTGCCATTATTGGTTTTTCAATGCTGGCATTGACGCAATACAAACTTGTGAGTAGTGCAATCGGTTTTGGTTTATTGACGATGCTTCGGATGTTAAAGCGAGGTCAGGGGCCGAAGGCATTGTTAGTGCTGGCTTATTGGCACCTTCCTTATGCAGCAACCAAATTTTTTCTACCTAAACTGCCAGCCTCCCATTACAGGCTTTATGTTGCATAAGGAGTGATTATGGAATTTCGTGCATATCAAAATCGATTAAGTCAGCTCTCAGCCCGGTTTAATTTGATGGTGGTTTTAGTATTTGGTTTGTTGGTTTCCAACCTGATGTTGGCGGGCTTAGTCTGCTTCACCACTTATAACCAAAAAATTGAAGTCACGCCATTCTTTGGTGGGGAGGGCTATTTAAAAAGTGCCACCACCATCGATGCACATTACCTGGGGCTCATGAGTGAAAACTTCATTTACTCAAAATTAAATATCACGCCTGAAACGGTCAGCGCTAATTATCAACGCTTGTTGACGTATGTCGATGGTGCTCATTATTCGCAAATGCTCACAAGCTTAAAGCATGAAGAGCAACTTGTTAAAGCTAAAAAGATTTCAAGTCAATTTGTGATTACGGACATCAAGCTTGATATGCATAACTTGACTGCCGATGTGTCTGGCGTATTGCAACGGTATGTTGGACTTCGCGCCATTGAACCCACAAACCTTAAATATCGCCTGTCGTATCGATATCAACTAGGTCATCTCACCTTATTACGATTTAACCAAGTTAAGGAGTCTACTCATGCGTAATCGATTTGTAATAGGGCTGTTGTCCTTGGCATTGGCTCAGATAGCATCAGCCACACAAACCATCCCAGTAAAAAACAATGCGGAGTTTGCCTTAAGCTTAAGTCAATCCAATTACAACCGATTGGTGGTAAGAGGAGACAAGATTGTTGAAGCCGTATTCCCAGAAGGCACCATGGGTGTTAAGCGCGATGAGCAAGATGGCAGCGTGTACATCATGCTGACTAGCCAAAGCCCATTTACCTTATTTGTTACAACGGAAGCAGGACGGCATTTTTCAGTGACGATGAATGGTGAGGAGTCTTTAGGAAAAACAGTGGAGTTGGTTCCAACTACTGCTGTTGTACAGGCTCAATCACAACCCGTCAAAACAAATCAAACGGTTGTTAATGCAGGTGATGAGCCACAACTTGTCTCTTTAATTGAACATATGGAAAACCATCAACCCTTGGATGGATTTATCATCAAAAAAAGACGTCAAGTGGAGCGTTGGAGGGACGGTTTTACTTTAATCCATAACCAAACTTGGCAGGGCAGTGGGCTCACTGGTGAAATTGTTGAGCTGTATAACGGTGGACACAAACCATTAAACCTCGATGAGGCTTGGTTTAATCAAGACACGACGCGTGCTTTGAAATTATCGCAAAAGCAATTACTCCCCAGACAAACGGCATACCTTTATCGAGTGACAGGGGAAAATCATGGCTAATTTTCAATTAAACAACCTAA
>CAYZQZ010000727.1:0-1618 GCA_964480235.1 uncultured Reyranella sp.
GGCGGCGGCGCGATCGGTCGGGCAGGGCTTGGGCCGGAGGGCGCGCAGCATCGTGCGTGCCTCGTCGGGCCGCAGCGTGTCCTTGCGTGCGGTTGCCGCGTCGATCGGCGCCGGCGCCGTCCCGGTGATCGCTACCGGCCGGTTGGCGCGCTCGGCGCGCTGGATCAGGCGCTCGGCGTGGGCGAGTCGCGTCGTCCAACCCGGCGCCGACGACCAGCCGTCGTCGATCACCAGCAGGAGTGGGCCCTTGCCCGGCAGGTCGGCCTGCGGATTGAGCAGCGGCCGTGCGACCGCGAGGATCAGCGCGGCTGCGAGCAGCATGCGCAGCAGCAGCAGCCACCACGGCATCTTCATCGGCGTCTGTTCGCTGGGCTCCAGCCCGATCAGCAGCCGGATCGCCGGGAAGCGAACCAGCTTGGGCAGCGGCGGAATGAGGCGCAGCAGGAAATAGATCACCGGCAGCGCCAGCAGCAGAGCCAGCATGCCCGGGGCGGCGAATGCGAACGCGCCTAGACTGAGCATCGCCTCAGGCCGCGTTCAGCCGACGCAGATCGGCCATGGCGAGGTACAGCGCCAGCAGCACGGTCTGGGGCGGACGGTCGGTGCGATGCAGATGAACGGTCCAGTTGGCCGGGCGGGCCAGGCGCTGCAGGCCTTCGCGCTGCGCGGCCAGTCGCGCGCCGTAGGCGGCGCGCACCGATTCGACCCGGCGGATCGTGTGCTGGCCCTCGGCTTCGAGGCCCTCGAACTTCACATGGCCGTCGAACGGCAGGTCTTCCTCGGCAGGATCGAGCACCTGCACGATGTGGCCGCGCACCCCGGCGCTGGCGTAATGGCGAATCACTGCCTCGATCTTGTCGAGCGGATCGAGCCAGTCCGATACCAGCACGATCGTGCCGTGCGCCGGCAGCGGCACCATCGGCGGCAGGCTGGGCGGCGTGCGGCTTTTGTCGAGCGACTCTTCCAGCCAGGTCTCGGCGACGCGGCGCACCGCGATGCGTCCGGTGATCGGCCTCATGCCTGTGCCGAGCACGGCGACGCGTTCGCTGGCATCGGTCAGCAGGCTGGCCAACGCCAGCGCGATGATCTCCCCGCGCACCGCCTTGGTCTCGAGCCCGCGCAGCGAGGCGTAGTGCATCGAGGGCGAGGCGTCGCGCCACAGCCAGACGCTGGCCGCGGCTTCCCACTCGGTCTCGCGCACGAACAGGTGCCGGCTGCGCGCACTCTGGCGCCAGTCGATACGGGTGGCGCTGTCGCCGTCGCGATAGGGCCGGTACTGCCAGAAGGCGTCGCCCTGGCCGACGCGCCGCCTTCCGTGCACGCCCTGGATCACCGTTGCGGCGACGCGGTCGGCCGCCACCATCAACGCCGGCAGGGTGCCGGCGAGTTCGAGAGATCTGTTGAGGGTGGACGGACTGGCCATGAATGACGCCGAGGCAAGCCTCAGGCCAGGGACCTAGGCGAGCCGCTGGCACATCTGGGAAATCACCGTCTCGACCGTGACGCCCTCGGCGCGCGCCGAGAAATTCACCGCCATGCGCTGGTTCACGATCTGACCGGCCAGCGCCACGACGCCCCCCACCGACAGTGCCAGCCTGCCCTGGAAAATGGCGCGGGC
>CAYZQZ010000728.1:0-1615 GCA_964480235.1 uncultured Reyranella sp.
CCGGTGTCCCTCAACAATGCCTTCGCGCAGAACCGCGCCACCGGTCGGCGCTATCGGACAAAGCGCTATCGGGCATGGTCCGATCTGGCGCTCTGGCGGATCAAGCTTGCCAAGCTCAAGCGCATGCCCGGTCCGGTGCGGGTGGAGATCGGTCTGACCCCTCCCGATGCGCGCAAGCGCGATGCCGACAATCTGGTGAAGCCCATCCTCGACGTGCTGGTGAAGGCCGGCATCCTGGCCGACGACAGCAGTGCCACCGTGCGCGCCGTGTCTGTCGGCTGGGCCGAGGACGAGACGGCTGGTGCCGTCGTGAAGCTGTGGCCCGCCTGAAGCCGGGCGGTCGCCACGCCTCGCAATCCTGCGACGTGTGCGAGCGACCGACGCCAGTGGATGAGCCGGGTTGGGTCATCCTCATGGACCGCCGCCTAATCTGCGACGGGTGTTATCGACGTGGCCGCCATAGGGGGCAGGCGCAGTGGCGTTTCGATGGATCATCGGAGGATTCTGCCTCATCAGCGGGGCGATATTCCTCGGCATCAACAGCCTCCTCCTGTTCCGCGGAGCCTATCGCTTCGGCCATGACGAGATCGACCGAGTTGCCCTTGGAATCGCTGCCGCTGTGGTCCCATGGGTCATCGCCGTCCTCCCAGCCCTCGTCACCGAGACCTGGAAGCGCACCATCCTCGGACTGCGACGCCCAAGCGCGACCACCCTGGGAGTGATCGTCGTCTGGGGCTGCTTCATCGCCTACAACCTGACCGGCGGTGCCGGCGTGATTGCCCTGTCTCGCCTCGAGACGGTGGCCGAGCCCGAGAAGTCGGCCGACACGTCTCGAGCGCTCAAGGATCAGCGTGACGCGCTCCGCAAGCAGCTCGAGGGCGTGCCGACCCACCGACCGGCCGCCACGGTCCGCCAGCTGCTCGTGGCCGAAAAGCAAAACCGCCAGTGGCAGCGCACCGACGAATGCAAGGACGCGACCAGCAAGGACGGCCGCGCGTTCTGCGGGGCGCTTGCCCGGCTTGACGGCGAGCTCAAGGCGGCAGAGGCAGCCGAGAAGTTGCGGCAAGAAATCGCCAGCCTGGACGGTCGCATGGCCGAGGCAAAGCCGGTGATCGCCAGCGCCGACCCGCAGGCCGACCTCATTCACGACGCCACCGGCATCGCGAAGTCGAAAATCCAGCTCTGGATTCCGGCCGCCACTCCGATCGTGCTCGAGATCGGCGCCGGGCTGATGTGGCACTTCGGTTTCTCGGTCCTCGGCATCCGGCTGCGCGAGCGTGCGCCGTCGCCGAGCCCCAGGGCGCCCGCCGGCGGCCATCTGTCGGTCGCGGCTCTCATGAGCCCGGAACGGTCGGACCTCCTGCCGCTGGCTTCTCAAGGCTCACTGGAAGCGCTCACGGCGCGTCGGCAGCTGGCCGAGTGGTTCTGGCGGGAGTGCTCCAGGCGCGTGCCGTCGGGCTGCATGACGGAAGCGCAGTGGTACGAGCACTACTGCGCCGTCTGCTCGAGATCATCTGACACACCATTGCCGATCGAGACGTTCCGCCGAATGGCGGAGCGCCACGTGCCGCGCACGGGAGAGGTCGATGGCGAGACCTACTACTACGAGATTTTG
>CAYZQZ010000729.1:0-1614 GCA_964480235.1 uncultured Reyranella sp.
GGTACTTGGCGTGGGGCACGAGGACATGGTCGGCATAGCCGCCGTCGTTGTTGACGCCGAGCGCACGCGGGGTCGGGCAGAGATTCTCGGTGCCGTGGTCGCAGTACCAGCACTTGCCGCAGCCGATCCAAGGATAGACCACCGCCTTGTCGCCGACCTTGGCGCCTTTCGCATCGGGACCCAGCGCCTCGACCACGCCCACGATCTCGTGGCCCATGATGCGCGGCGGGTTCATCGTCTTGGCGGTCGAGTACTTGTTGCCGCCGCCCATGTCGAAGAAGCCTTCCCAGAGATGGACGTCGGAATGGCAGACGCCGGCGGCGGTGATGCGGACCAGGACCTCGGCGCCCTGCGGCACCGGCGTGGGCTCCTCGACCTTCTGCATCGGCTTGCCGAACTCGACGACCTTGTAGCTCTTCATTGGGCGCTCCCGTGACTATGCGGCTGGAGCATAGAGCATCCGGGGGTTATTTGTGCTAGTAGATCGCCACTAAGAAATGTTTGGGAGGCAAACGATGTTGAAACGCGAAATTCTCGCAGCAGCAATCGTCGCACTGTGCGCCGGTCCGGTCGTCACGGGGACGGCGGCGGCCCAGGACACGGTCAAGATCGGCCTGATCCTGCCGATGAGCGGCCAGCAGGCTTCCACCGGCAAGCAGATCGACGCCGCCGTGAAACTCTACATGGCGCAGCACGGCACCACCGTCGCCGGCAAGAAGATCGAGGTCATCCTGAAGGACGACACCTCGGTGCCCGACGTCACCAAGCGCCTCGCGCAGGAACTCGTCGTCAACGACAAGGTCGCGGTGCTCGCGGGCTTCGGCATCACGCCGTCGGCCATGGCGACGGCGCCGATCGCGACCCAGGCGAAGATCCCCGAGGTGGTGATGGCGGCCGGCACGTCGTCGATCACCGAGGCCTCGCCGTTCGTGGTGCGCACCTCGTTCACGCTCGCGCAGTCGTCGGTGCCGATGGCGGAATGGGCGGCCAAGAACGGCATCAAGAAGGTCGTCACCATGGTGAGCGACTACGGCCCCGGCATCGATGCCGAGAAATCCTTCAGCGACACCTTCAAGGCGGCGGGCGGCACGATCATCGAGAACCTGCGCGTGCCGCTGCGCAGCCCAGACTTTGCGCCGGTCCTGCAGAAGGCGGCCGACGCCAAGGCCGACGCGCTGTTCGTGTTCGTGCCCTCGGGCGCGGGCGCGCAGTTCGTGAAGCAGTTCGTCGAACGCGGCCTCGACAAGTCGGGCATGAAGCTGATCGCCACCGGCGACGTCACCGACGACGACCAGCTGAACGGCATGGGCGACGTGGTGGTGGGCGTGATCAACGCGCACAATTATTCGGCCAACCACGACAGCGCGCTGAACAAGCAGTATGTCGAGGCCTTCCGGAAAGCCAATGCGGGCCTGCGGCCGAACTTCATGTCGGTGGGCGGCTATGACGGCATGGCGCTGATCTACGGCGCGCTCAAGAAGACCGGCGGCGACGCCAATGGCGAGAAGCTGCTGGCGGCGATGAAGGGCATGGCGTGGGAGAGCCCGCGCGGGCCGATCTCGATCGATCCCGACACGCGCGACATCGTGCAGAACATCTACATCCGCAAGGTCG
>CAYZQZ010000730.1:0-1604 GCA_964480235.1 uncultured Reyranella sp.
GATCGAGCTGAAAGTGCCCTGCGTGGTCGAGAACAAGGGGGGTGCCGGCGGCAATCTCGGCGGCGCCGCGGTCGCGGCCTCGGCGCCCGACGGCTACACCTTCCTGGTCTCGGCGCCGGGCGTCCTCGCCTACAACAAGATCCTCTATCGCGAGATGCCGTTCGATCCCGATAAGGATCTCGACCCGCTGTGCCTCTATGCGTTTCAGCCCAACGTGCTGGTGGTGCATCCTTCGCTGCCGGTGAGCAGCGTCGCCGAGCTGATCGCCTATGCCAAGGCCAACCCGCGCAAACTCAACTACGCTTCGGGCGGCGTCGGCTCGACCAGCCATGTCGCGGGCGAACTGTTCAAGACCATGGCCGGGCTCGACTGGCAACACGTGCCCTATCGCGGCACGGGACAATCGCTGGTTGACCTGCTGGCGGGCCAAGTGCAGCTCACCATCGACAACCTGCCGGCGATCCTGCCGTACATCAAAACCGGTGCCCTCCGCGCGCTGGCGATCAGCACCGACAGGCGCGTGCCGCAGCTGCCCGACCTGCCGACCATCGCCGAGGCGGGCTTGCCGGGCTACGCCGCAATTTCCTGGCAGATGATTGTGGCGCCGGCTGGCACGCCGCGCGCGATCCTCGACCGGATGGCCGCGACCGTGACCAAGCTCGCCGCCAATCCCGCATTCGCAAAAAAGGTCGCCGACGCCGGCGCCGAGGCGGCTGGCGGCAGCGTCGACCAGGCCCGCGCCTTCGTGAAGCAGGAAGCCGTGAAGTGGCGCGAGGTGGTGCTAAAGTCCGGCGCGAAGGCAGACTGAATTCGGGCACGACATGCGAGGAACCGGATGAGTGAGGCAAAGATCGTCGGCGGCAGCGACGCCGACCGCAAGAAGCTGCTTGATCTCCACGAGGCGTACCTGGTCGCCAACGGCAAGTTCGACTGGCCGGCGATCGAGCCGATCTGGAGCGCCGAGCCGCACGCCACCTTCTTCAATCTCAACGGGCACACCTACAACGGCGCGGCGCACTGGAGCCGGCTGTGGGATTTCTACGGCAAGAACGTCAAGGGCTCGTACTGGACGCCCTACGACATCGGCGGCGAGATCAAGGGCGACATGGCGGTGATCTGGTGCCATCGCAAATGCCGCCGCAACTGGATCGGCAGCGGCGCCCAGCCGCCGCGCGACCTGCACTACCAAGGCCAGGAATTCATGAGCCGCTCGACCCTGGTGTTCCACAGAGAAAACGCGGCGTGGCGCGTCATCCACGCCCATTTTTCCGAAGGCGGCGTCGGGGAGCGTCCCGGCGGCGTCTGATCGAGTGACGCCGGCCAGTTACTCAGCGACGGTCGCCCCGTCGATCTCCGCCGCGATCGCCCCCGCGCTCCCCTGGGCGATCGTGATCGCTGCGATGGTGGCGCCACGGCGGATCGAAGCAGACAGGATTGAGCGGCGGAGGAGCGGCGCTCAGCAGGATCGGGGCCGGGGGCAGGACGGGCGTCGGCAAGAGTGCTGCCACGGCCGGGGCGGTCGGCGGGGCCGTACGGGGTTGCTGCAGATTGCTGTTGATCCTATCGGCCAACGCTTCGACCCGCCCGCCGGCAATCTGGCCGCC
>CAYZQZ010000731.1:0-1598 GCA_964480235.1 uncultured Reyranella sp.
GCATTCCTCCCGGAACTCTGCTTGCTATTGTTGCAGCGATACGATCATACGAAGCGGCATCTCACAAGCACTGTAGTCCGAGACCACGCGCATGACGGAAGCGAACCGGTCGCAACGATGGGCCACCTACTACGAGCAACTGAAGGATCGGCCGCCGCGCAAGACGTTGCTACGGGCGCTCGATCTCTTCGGCCCGCCGCCCGCCGACGCCACCGCGGTCGATCTCGGCTGCGGCAGCGGCCGTGACGTCGGCGAGCTGCTGCGCCGCGGCTGGAACGTGGTCGCCGTCGATGCCGAGCCCGCGGCGCTGAAGCAGCTCGCGGAACGACAGCTCCCGGGCAGCGAGCGCATCACACCGGTGCTGTCGCGCTTCGAGGACGTGCCGATGCCGATCGACTGCCTGCTGGTGAATTCAAGCTTCGCGATGCCGCTTTGCGAGCCGCAGAAATTCCACGACCTGTGGCAGCGCATTCGCGACGCGCTGCCGGCAGGCGGCCGCTTCAGTGGCCAGTGGTACGGTCCGCGCGACAGCTGGCTCGGCCGGCCGGGTATGACCTTCATCTCGCGCGACGAGGCAGAGCGCCTGCTGGACGGCTTCGAGGTGGAACTGTTCGAGGAAGAAGAGAGCGACGGCACGACGCCACGCGGCAAGCCGCACCACTGGCATATCTTCCATATCGTTGCGCGGAAGCTCGCACAGTAGACAAGCCGAGGCGCGGTGTCCGACACTGCGCTTTCCGCGAAAAGGAACTGCCCATGGCCGCCATTCCCGTCACGTCCGAAATCGCCCAGCGCGCCTCCGTGCTCGGCTTCAACGACCTGCCCGACGATCTGGTCGAGCGAACCAAACAGTGCCTGCTCGACTGGTTCGCCGTGACCCTGGCCGGCGCCCAGGACGAGCTCACCGACATCCTGATCCAGGAAACCCTCGAGGATGGCGGCCGGGGCCCCGCCTCGCTGGTCGGTCGCCGGGAAAAGGTGACGCCCTCGGCCGCCACCCTGATCAATGGGGCGGCGAGCCACGCGCTCGACTATGACGACGTGAACTTCGCCATGGGCGGTCATCCCACCGTCACGGTCGTGCCCGCCCTGCTCTCGCTCGGCGAACAGCGCAAGGCGTCGGGCCGGTTGTTCATCGAGAGCTTCGTCGCGGGCTACGAGACCTCGGGCCGCGTCGGCAATCTCGTGGGACCCAGCCACTACACGAGAGGTTTCCATGTCACCGGCACGGTCGGCTCCTTCTCGGCTGCCGCTGCCGCCGGCCGCATGCTGGGGCTCGATCCAGGCCAGCTCGCCGTCGCCTTCGGCATTGCCGCCACGCAGGCCGCCGGCTTGAAGTCGAACTTCGGCACGATGTGCAAGCCGCTGCATGCCGGCACCGCCTCCGAGCACGGACTGCGCGCCGCCAAGCTCGCGGCCAAGGGATTCACCGCGCGCAGCGATGTGCTCGAATGCGACCAGGGTTTCGCCTCCTCGCAGAGCGACGACCTCAATGTCGACAAGGCGCTGGGTGAGCCGCCGCAGGGCTGGCATCTCCGCAATAATCTCTTCAAGTACCACGCCGCCTGCTACCTGACGCACGCACCGATCGAGTGCGC
>CAYZQZ010000732.1:0-1593 GCA_964480235.1 uncultured Reyranella sp.
TCCAGGGCGGCCTGCAGCTGCTTGCGCTGTTCCTGCTGATCCGCGCGGACGCACGGGCGTGGTTCGCCAGCCGGCCGCTGGAGTAGCCGCGGGAAGCTATCCGTCGAGACGGATGAACGGCGAAGAGGGCGCGAATTTGGGCGCTCCGGACCGTTCCACGTTGTAGCGGACCCAGGTGAAATTGCCGGAGTTGGCGTCGCGCCATTCGAAGAGAAGGCGTTCGTCGTCGACTCTGGGGGCGAACTCGAGGGAGTTTCCCGAAACCTTTGCGTCGATGAGGCGCCAGATGCTGCCTTCCTCCATCTTGCCTTTTTGTTCGTTGTAGACCCCGCGCGTGGCGAAGACGACCTGGGCAGTGTTGCTTCCCTCCGACGACAGGACCACGAGCAGGCGCGGCAAAACGCCGGTCGGCGTCTTGGTTTCGAACCTGAAGGCACCCGCCTTCCAGCTTCCGGGGGACTGTCCGGTCGGACGCCAGGCGATCAGGCCGGACGGCAGGGGCAATTTGTTTTCGCGCGCATAGGCGTAGGTGTTGGTCAGTTCGATGATGCGCGCTGGGTTGCCGCCGGTCGCTGTCGGTCCGGGCCTGGGATTGCCGCCGATCGCGAAGGGGCCTTCGTAGCCGTTGCGATCCCACAGTAGCTGGCGTCCCTCCGTGGCGATCAGCAGGTCGCGGCGGAGGCGCGAGGGCAGCGATTGCAGATCGACCGAGGCATCGGTCAGGTGGCGCAGGAAGGCAGCGGCGAACGGACTGTTCTGGCCGGCCGGACCGTCGAGGGCGATGCGGCCGGAAGCAGCCGAATAGAGTACCAGCGCATTGCGCACGAGGTTGCTGCGCGCGGCATCGACGTTGGCGATGATTGCCGCCCGTTCGGCCTGCAGTTGGCGCCAGCCATCTGCCGGATTGTTGCGGCAGCTGTCGTACACGGCAAGCTTGTGCGGCACCTCCCGCATTGCCGTCATCGCACTGAAGGGAATGAGGGTTTGCACCGTGTTGGGCGTGCTGAGATCGGCATCGATCGGCACGAAGTAGGATCGATTCTCCCACGCCGCACCATGACCGGCATAGTAGAAGGCCGCGAAATCGGCGCCACGGCAGGCCGTCTGGAACGCCTCGAAGGCCCGCATGATGGCGTCGCGGCCGACGTCCTCGATCAGCTCGGTCTTGAGCCCCATTGCCTGGAAGCGCTTGCTCACGTCGGCCACATCGCGCCGCACGTTGGGCAGGGCCGCCTCCCACCGGTACTTCGAATTGCCGATCAGCAGGGCGACACCGCGCTGTCCCTGCGCGTGCCCGATGGCGGGCGCGGCAAGCAGGGCGCCGGCGCCGGCCAACGCATGCCTTCTGCCGATCATGGGTCGCGACGACATTAGCTCCCTCCGTTGCCGATCATCCTGGAAGCAATACCTGCAGACGTGATCTCGCTCGCGAGCGCCAGCGGGCCACTCTCACAGGGTCGCGCCGGCAGACGCTTCAATCGCGTCGCTTCATGTCGAGATGAATCGCCTTGCGCGCCGTGTAGTAGCGCAGGCTGACCACGCGTCCGACCAGGAAGGCGGCCAGGAATGCCGCCGTGCCGGCCAGCACGCCGA
>CAYZQZ010000733.1:0-1586 GCA_964480235.1 uncultured Reyranella sp.
GTCGGCATCGACTTCCGGTTTCCTTCGTCGCCTTCGGGTCCACCCAACTCCAGGACTACGGCGCAAAGCGAAAACGCGGGCATAGCGGCAAGAGCGCAGCCCCGCGCGAAAGGAAAGCTTTGCGGCCTGAACGGCCTGAACTTGTAGCGGTCCTCGAACTCGGGCTGCGTCTAGGCTTGCGCCTACTACCAGCCCTCCCCCGAGGTGGCGCGCTTATATGGCTGCGTTCCTGCAGCGTCAAGCGATGTCGGTGGTTTTCTCTTTGATTTCGTTGGTTATTCCCGCCCGGCTCCGGCTGACTCGTTCCTGAGTTTACCGGCCCATCACGCGCAAGAATCTACCAACCATATGTTGTGGCAAAGCCACAGTGTCGCCACAACCGACCCAGCCACAGGTCCTAATCGAGGTCGACTCGTTTACTTCATGGCCCCTGTACGGTATCAGCCCAACCATGTCGAGCAATCGCGCCCGCGTCATGAAGGCTACCAAAGGTACCACCTTTGGGGCAGGGAATGTCGTGCGCGCGCAAGGATCGACCTGAGACAGCGCCACTAGACCCTGACCCCGCCGACAGGACGGGGTCACGAAATCGGGCTCCGCCCTCCGGCCAACGGAAGCGAGACCCGAGATGCCAAGTTTCCAGAACCAGATGCCGCCGACGCCGGTGCTCAAGACGCCGCGCCTTGTCCTGCGTCCGGTCCGGACCAAGGACGCCCCGGTGATCCAGCGTCGGTTCCCGCAATGGGAGATCGTGCGCTGGCTCGATGCGCGGGTTCCCTGGCCCTATCCGGCCGACGGCGCCGCCACCCATGTCGCGGCCTGTCTCGAGGACATGGCCGAGGGCAGGAAGTGTCACTGGGCGATCGTACCGAATACCGGGACGGCCGACCTGATCGGCATGATCGAACTCGGCCCCGACGACGGCTCGAGCCGCGGCCAGCGCGGCTTCTGGCTGGATCCCGCCTTCCAGGGCCGCGGGCTGATGAGCGAGGCGGCCGACCGGGTCACCGACTGGGCGTTCAGCAAGCTCGACTGGCCGCACCTGATCGTGACCAACGCCCAGGGCAACCACGCCTCGCGCCGGATCAAGGAAAAGCAGGGCGCGCGCCTGATCGACATGCGCATCGGCCACTGCGTCGAGGGCCAGGTCACGCAGATGGTCTGGCAGATCAACCGAGAAGACTGGCTGACGCGCGCGCCGGTCTCGGCTTCGGCCAAAAGAGAAGGCCGTCGCCTTGCGGCGACGGCCTTCGATGCTGTGCCTCTTGGCAAGTAGCCGGCGGAGTTAGTCCGCCGCCTGCTCTTCCTCGAGGGTCGGGATCGGCTGGTCCTCGCCGTCGGCGCCAGCAGCGAGGATCGCCCGGTCGCGCTGACCAGCGATCGCCTTGAGGCGATTGACCACTCCGCCCGTACCGGCCGGGATCAGGCGGCCGACAATGACGTTCTCCTTGAGGCCCTGAAGGGTATCGACCCGGCCCGAGACCGCCGCCTCGGTGAGGACGCGGGTGGTCTCCTGGAACGAGGCCGCCGAGATGAACGACTTGGTCTGCAGCGAGGCCTTGGTGATGCCGAGCAGCACCGGATCG
>CAYZQZ010000734.1:0-1586 GCA_964480235.1 uncultured Reyranella sp.
CGCGGCGACGATCCGGCACTCGACGTCAAGGCTGACGACATCCTGGTGCTGCGCAATGCCGGACCGAAGGGAGCACCCGGCATGCCGGAAGCCGGTTCGTTCCCGATCCCGATGAAGCTCGCGCGCGGCGGCGTGAAGGACATGATCCGCATCTCCGACGCGCGCATGAGCGGTACCGCCTTCGGCACGATCGTGCTGCACGTGGCTCCGGAATCGGCAGTCGGCGGTCCGCTTGCCCTGGTCAGAACCGGCGACCGCATCACCCTCGACGTGCCCAAGCGTCGGCTCGAACTGCTGGTCAGCGACAAGGAACTCGCGGCACGGCGCAAGACTTGGAAGGCGCCGCCGCCGCATCCAGGCAGCGACCGCGGCTACACCGGGCTGTTCCACAGCACCGTGCTGCAGGCCGACGAAGGCGTGGATTTCGACTTTCTCGGCCCCGCAAAGACCAGGTCGGCGAAGACCCAGCCCGCGAAAGCCCGGCGAGCGAAGACCAAGTGAACGCACCGACTCTTCCGCGCATCTCGGTCGTCGTCACCTGCTACAATTGCCGGGACTACATCGGCGCTGCCATCCGTTCGGTGGCAGGGCAGACGCTGGGCGATTTCGAGTGCGTAATCGTCGACGACTGTTCGACTGACGATTCGGTCGCCGCCATCGAGGCCACGCTGAACGAATTGCGCGACGTTCGCTTCCGCCTGGTGCGGCTCGAGAAGAACATCGGTCAGACCGGCGCCACACGCCAGGGCCTCAAGCATACCGGCGCACCCTTCGTCTGCTTCCTCGATTCCGACGATCTGTGGAACGAGGATTTCCTCGAACGGCATCTCGCCGCCCACATGAACGAGACCTATGCCGTGGGCTTCACCGCCTGCAATGCTCGGTTGATCGACGGCGGCGGCACGCTCATCGCGGGTACCGTCTACTGGTTCGGCCACGACCGCGCTCAGGTCGACCGCGACAAGGCATTTCTGCCGATCGACCCCGCACGCGTGCCGAAGATCGAATCAGCCCCGGACGGCTCAAAGGGCGCCAAATGGCAGAGCCGCGTCCCTTACCGGCTCTACACTAAGCGCGCCGTTCACTGGGTATGGGTCAGTACCTCGTCGATGATGTTCCGCCGCTCGTTGATCGACCTTGTGTTCCCTGACGACGACGAAACGTTCCGTCTGCACATGGACTTCTACATCGTCGTCATGGCGCAGATGGTTGCAGGTTCACTGCTGATAGACGATGCGCTCTACTCCTATCGCCTGCACGGCCGAAACTTCGCAGCCAACAACCCGGTATTGGGCGGACGCCTGCACCTGTCGGGACGCAACTGGGCCGATACATACCGCGAAATGCTGGATCGGATGTTGACGGCCATGGTGAGAGACCGGGAGCGCTTCGTCGCCGCTTTGGGCGCCCGTCAGTACCGGCGCATGCTTCTGTGCATGCGGGCCGCGAGGGCCCCTTGGCCGATTTCGTGGATTCTGATCGTGACAAGTTTGCTGGTGTAGCACTCGACATGCAGATTGTGTGATAAGCTCCTGATCGGCCCCCACGAGGTGGTCCAGGTATTACGTTAGTAGAAGCCGTCGTTT
>CAYZQZ010000735.1:0-1586 GCA_964480235.1 uncultured Reyranella sp.
GAACAGTACCTGGCCGCGGATCGTGTTCTGGCCCCAGATACCCATTCCGCAATTGCTCAGCCAGGCCGTCTCGATGTCGGCGCCGGTCTTCATCCCGGCATCCTTGAGCGTACCCATATAGGCCTCGCGCGCGAGGTCGCCGAAGCTCATGCCGGGGTGCTTCTTGAAGGCGGTCGTATAGGCGCCAATTACATAGACGTCGCGCATTTCGGGCGATTCCTCCAAGTTTGCAGAGCCGTTGGCTTTGACCGCATTTGAGCGTATCCAACTGGTCAAATCTAGGAGTACCCACATGGCCGTCACGGCCCAGGCCCGTCCCCCGCATGTCGATGCAACCATCGCCGAACTGAAGAAACTCTTCGGCGACCGGGTGAGCACCGCTCACGCGGTGCGCGAACAGCACGGCAAGGACATCTCCTTTCACGAGGCGCACCTGCCGGACGCCGTCGTCTTCGCGGAATCGGCCGAGGAGTGCCAGCAGGTCGTGCAGGTTTGCGCCCGACACAAGACGCCGATCATCGCCTTTGGCACCGGCACGTCGCTGGAAGGCCACATCTCGGCGCCCAATGGCGGGATCTCGCTCGACGTCAGCCGCATGAACAAGGTGCTGGCAGTCAATGAGGCCGACCTCGACGTGGTCGTGCAGCCCGGCGTCACGCGCAAGCAGCTCAACGAGTACATTCGCGCCACCGGCCTGTTCTTTCCGATCGACCCCGACGCCGACGCCTCGATCGGCGGCATGACCAGCACGCGTGACTCGGGCACCAACGCGGTGCGCTACGGCACGATGCGCGAGAACGTGCTGTCGCTGCAGGTCGTGACGCCCGACGGGCGGCTGATGCGCCTCGGCCGTCGCTCGCGCAAATCGAGCGCGGGATACGACCTGGTGAAATTGTTCGTGGGCTCCGAAGGAACGCTCGGCATCATCACCGAGGTCACCCTGCGCCTTTACGGCATTCCCGAATCGATGGTCTCGGCGACCTGCGCCTTCGAGAGCCTCGAGGGCGCGGTCAACACCGTGATCCAGACCATCCAGTCCGGCATCCCCGTGGCGCGCATCGAGCTGATGGACACCTACACCGTCGACACCGTGAACAAGTATTCCAAGCTCAGCCTGCCCAACAAGAACCTGCTGCTGCTCGAGTTCCACGGCACCGAGGCCGGCACCAAGGAACAGGCCGAGATGGTGCAGGCGATCGCGGGCGAACATGGCGGCGGCGAATTTGCCTGGACCAGCCAGGCCGAGGAGCGAACCAAGATGTGGCAGGCGCGCCACGACGCGGCTTGGGCGGCAAAGGCCGCCAAGCCCGGCTGGGGCATGTGGGCGACCGACGTCTGCGTGCCGATCTCTCGGCTCGCCGAGTGCATCCTGGAAACGCAGAAGGACATCGTGGCCAACGGCCTCTACGCGCCGATTGTGGGCCATGTCGGCGACGGCAACTTCCATCTCACGATGATGGTCGACCCGGACGATCCGACGTACCTGCCCAAGGCCGAGGCGTTGAACGACCGCATGGTGGCGCGCGCACTGTCGCTCGGCGGTACGTGCACCGGCGAGCACGGCGTAGGCATCGGCAAGATAAAGT
>CAYZQZ010000736.1:0-1582 GCA_964480235.1 uncultured Reyranella sp.
GCATCATCCGCCCGCTGGCCGACTACACCGGTCCGGCGCTGCGGCACTGGTGAGCCGACGCCGAACGCACGACGAAGCGGGCCCGCCTTGATGGCGGGCCCGCTGCATTTCGTCGCGGCGCACGGGGTGCGCGCGTGGTGCGGCGTGAGATCAGGCGCCCTGGCTGCGGCGCCTGCGCGCGAGTCCGGCCAGGCCCACCACGGCGATCACGCTCGGGGCGGGCACGGCCGTCGCCGCGCCGATGGCGTCCATCTCGAAGTCGCCGTCGTAGTTCGCCAAGGCCCGCACGAAGCGGTACTGGCCCGACTGGAACTGCCAGATCGTCGACCAGTCGTCGGACTCCTCGGCGGAGCCGATGTCGATCCATCCGTCGGAGACGATGAAGGACAGGTCGGCGGCCGTCCAGTTGACGCCGTCATTGCTGCCGTAGATCGCGAACTCGTAGGCCTCGATCGGGATCGGTCCATGATCGATCGCGCCGAAGGCGACCACCGTCGCCGTCGCCGTGCCGAGGTCCCAGGTCACGCCCGTGAAGGCGTCGCCCTGCACCCAGTGGTGATCGAGCGCCTGCGAGGCCACCGCCGGTCGGTACGAAGAGTCTCCGTACCAGTTGTAGGAATTCGGCGGGCAGAAGCCCGTGAGTCCGGTGCCGCCCGACTGGTACTGGCCCAGGCTGTACGTGTAGTGGTCGCTCACGATGCCCGAGAGCGTGGTGGGGCCGGCGGAGGCGGCGGAGGCGAGAAGCACGGCGGGCACCAGAATGTTGAAGTGGCGCATGATGGAACTGCTCCGGAATGAAAGAAGGAAGAGAGGAAGGAAAGCAGCCAAGATCAGCGAAGCGGCGCGAACGGGCCGCCAGCCTTGAGCGAGTCGGTGCCGCGGGTCAGGCGGCAGTTCGGCGACGGGTCACCATGCCCGCCAGGCCGACCAGCGCCGCGGCGCCGGGAGCCGGCACCGCGAAGTTGAGGGTGTAGTCGAAGCGGCCGCCCGTGCTCGTCGCTCCCGTGAAGGTCGTCGTGCCGTTCTGCTTGCCGGCGATGGCGAACTTGAACGACATGGTCAGCGGGTCCGCGACCGGTGTACTCGGATCGCTCTGGGTCACGTCGATGGTGAAGCGGCCGATCATCCAATGATTGTCCAGACGTTGACCAGGAACGATCCCGTTACCCGGGATTTCCCGATCTGTCTTTGCGGTGTTGATGGGCCCAGTCTGGCCGTTGTAGTGGCCGATGCGGCAGTAGGCGTTGCTGCTGGTATTGGCGCCCACGGCGGGGTACCAGCCGGCGCCACCAGTGCCGGCGGCGTTGTTGATCTTGCAGCCATCGCCAGCGCCCCAGTTGGTGTCGAGCTGCAGCTGAAGGGAGCTGGCAGCGGACTCCTGGTCACGATTGCCACATGTCACAAAGCTGTCCCATGCGGTCTGGCCCGCAGCCGGCCTCCATGGATCGTTTGTGCCATAGCCATTGCTGTGCACGAAGCACTTGTCTTGGTTTTGTATGTATTTGCTCACCCAGGCGGAGACGCCGAAGGTGCTGCTGATGATGTCGTTGGCGTTACTGCCCTTGATGTAGACATCGAGCAC
>CAYZQZ010000737.1:0-1581 GCA_964480235.1 uncultured Reyranella sp.
GCAGGAAGGCGCCGAACTTCTCCGCGAGATGCATCAGGATCGCGCCCGACTCGAAAACCCGGACAGGCTTGGGTCCGCTGCGGTCGACCAGCGCAGGGATCTTGGAATTGGGATTAGCGGCTACGAAGCCCGAACCGAACTGCTCGCCCTCGCCGATCCTGATCAGCCAGGCGTCATATTCGGCACCCTTGTGTCCGAGCGCCAGCAGCTCCTCGAACATGATGGTAACCTTCTGGCCGTTGGGCGTGCCGAGCGAATAAAGCTGGAAGGGATGCTTGCCGACCGGCAATTCCTTGTCGCTGGTGGGGCCGGCGATCGGGCGATTGATGTTGGCGAAGCGGCCGCCGCTCGCCTTGTTCCAGGTCCAGACCTTGGGCGGGACGTACTCGGAAGAGCTGCTCATGATGCGAAACTCCTGATTTCGGCTCGAACGATGGCATAACATATGGTCATGGACACCACCCGCCTGAAGCATCACGTCGATACCTTCTGGAACGACGCCATCCTGCCCTCGATCACGGAGTACATCCGTATCCCCAACAAGTCTCCGGCTTTCGATCCCAAGTGGGTCGAGCACGGCTACATGGAGGATGTAGTCAGGCTGATGGAGGCCTGGGCCCGCGAACAGCTCGGAGCCTTTCCCGGCGCCACCCTCGAAGTGGTTCGCCTGCCCGGCCGAACACCGCTGATATTCATGGAAATTCCCAGCGACCAGGGGGGCGACAGCAAGGACACTGTCCTGCTCTACGGCCATCTCGACAAGCAACCCGAGATGAAAGGCTGGGCCGAGGATCTCGGCCCATGGAAGCCGGTGCTCAAGGGCGACAAGCTCTATGGCCGCGGTGGCGCCGACGACGGCTATGCGATCTATGCCTGCCTGTGTGCGCTCCGCGGCATGGCTGAGCAGAAGGTGCCGCGCGCCCGCTGCGTGATCATGATCGAGGCCTGCGAGGAATCCGGAAGCTACGACCTGCCATTCTACGTCGATCACCTGATGGCGAGAATCGGCGATCCGTCGCTGGTCGTCTGTCTCGACTCCGGATGCGGCGACTGGGAGCGCCTGTGGCTCACGACCTCGCTGCGCGGCATCGCCTCCGGCACTCTCACCGTGCGCGTGCTGACCGAGGGCGTCCATTCGGGCGATGCCTCGGGCGTGGTGCCGTCGTCGTTCCGCCTCCTGCGAGGTTTGCTGTCGCGGCTGGAAGACGAGGCCACGGGTGAGATCAGGCTGCAGGATCTCTACGTCCAGATCCCGCCGCAGCGCATCGAGCAGGCCAAGGACGCGGCCAAGGTGCTGGGCAATTCGGTCTATGACCGTTTCCCGTTTGCCGGCACAACCCGGCCGATGGCGAGCGAACTCGGCGACCTGGTGCTGAACCGCACGTGGCGGCCGCAGCTCGCGATCATCGGCATGGACGGCTATCCGCCGCCGGGCGACGCAGGCAACGTGCTGCTGCCTTATTCGACCGCGTCGCTCAGCCTGCGCACACCGCCGACCCTCGACGGGGCGGCTGCCGTACAGACGATCAAGAAGGCGCTCGAGGCCGATCCGCCGAACGGCTGCGAGGTCACGTTCGAGGG
>CAYZQZ010000738.1:0-1581 GCA_964480235.1 uncultured Reyranella sp.
AAAGGTGCTGAAGTTCAGCCCGCGCGAGATCGCCGAGATCAAGGCGTCGGGCGCGACCGGCGAACAACCGAAGCAACAGGCGGCGGAGTAACAGATGCGCATCGTCGTCCACGGCCAGCAGGCATTCGGCAAAGCCGTTCTGGAAGCGCTGCTCAAGCGCGGTGACAACGTCGTCGCCGTCTACGTGGCGCCCGAAAAGCCCGGCGCCAAGCCCGATCCCCTGAAGGAGGCGGCGCTGGCCGCCGGCCTTCCGGTCCATCAGCCGGCGTCGTACCGCAAGCCGGAGGTCGTCGAGGAGTTCAAGGCGCTGAAGCCCGACCTCCAGGTGATGGCCTTCGTCACGCTGTTCGTTCCGGAGGAATTCCTCAACGTGCCGACTCACGGCTCGATCCAATATCACCCCTCGCTGCTGCCGGCCTATCGCGGCGCCTCGGCGATCAACTGGCCGATCATCCTGGGCGAGAAGGAAACCGGCCTGTCGATCTTCTGGCCCGACAACGGGCTCGATACCGGCGACGTGCTGCTGCAGAAGACGACGCCGCTCAGCGCCACCGACACGATGGGCGACGTCTATTTCAAGCGACTGTTCCCGATGGGCGTCGAGGCGATGCTGGAGTCGGTCGATCTCGTGAAGGCCGGCAAGGCGCCGCGCATCAAGCAGGACGAAACGAAGGCGACCTACGAGGGCCGCGCCACCGCCGACATCGCCCGCATCGACTGGGGCAAGTCGTGGCGCCAGATCGACCCGCTGGTGCGCGGCTGCAATCCCGTTCCCGGCGCCTGGACGACGCTCGACGGCAAGCAACTGCTGATCTTCGAGGTCACGCCGTTGCCGGCCAAGGATCCCAAGGGAATCGGCGGCAAGTACGGCGAAGTTGTCGAGGTCTCGGCCGACGGCTTCACCGTCGTCTGCCCCGACGGCCGTATCAAGGTGCTGCGCGTGAAGCCGGCCGACGGCCCGAAGGTCGGCGCCGGCGAATGGGCCAAGGCCGCGAATCTCGCGGTCGGCGCACGCTTCGTTTGAGTTCAAGTCCCCTCCCCTTCGCGGACTCCGCGAAGGGGAGGTGTCGCCGTCTTACGGCGACGGAGGGGTCAAGGCAGCACGAAGGTTGCTCTCCCCCTCCGCCCGCTCCGCGGGCACCTCCCCCGATGACGGGGGAGGGAAATAGATAGGAGAGGAAGTCCAGATGCCCGCGTCACAGCATACGAGTCCGAAGTCCGACATCCAGATCGCCCAGGAAGCCAAGAAGCGGCCGATCATGGAGTTGGCGAAAGAGAAGCTCGGCATCGCGCCCGAGAACCTCGAGCCCTACGGCCACTACAAGGCCAAGATCTCGATGGACTTCATCAAGTCGCTGCAGTCCAGGCCTAACGGCAAGCTGATCCTGGTCTCGGCGATCTCGCCGACCCCGGCGGGCGAAGGCAAGACCACCACGACCGTGGGCCTCACCGACGCGCTCAATCACATCGGCAAGAAGGCGATGCTCTGCCTGCGCGAGCCCTCGCTCGGCCCCTCGTTCGGCATGAAGGGCGGCGCGGCGGGCGGCGGCTACGCCCAGGTCGTGCCGATGGAGGACATCA
>CAYZQZ010000739.1:0-1572 GCA_964480235.1 uncultured Reyranella sp.
CATTGTTCCAGTCCCGTGCCCATTTGCGCCGCCATGCGAATGGACGTGAGCAGGCGGCACAGAGTTTCTCGGGCAGTTCCGATTTCGGCTTCATTCTAGGCATTGCCGCTGGTACGCAGTCCTGACGCAGTTGGATCGACCGCGCCACCTGCGCAGTGCAATCGTGCGCATAAGCCACGTGTCGTGAGCGGCTTGCTTCGAATGAAATGAACCAGGGCGAAAATGGGCAGGCTCGACGGCAAGCGCACGCCGATCACTCCGCCGCAGCTCGGCTATGGCGCGCCAGTCGCCGGTGGGGTCATTTCGGGTTGCTCGCCACGGCGTGTCGTGGAAGTGGATGCGCGCGGCCGGCTGGCCCTGCTTGATCTCGGGCAAGGTGCCGGCGCCGACGCGGACTCGTCTCACCGAATTGGGCGGCGACGACTACTACGTCCATGCCTCCGACGGCGGCCTGTTCGAGCCGCTGGTCGACCTGCAAGCGCGTGCCGGCCCGTTGCGAGCGGGGCGACTGCCTGTTCCACCTCGCACCCGACGTATCGCCGGGGTGAATCGCATGGGCTGACTGCGACGCTGGCAAACGCCCAACGAATCGCGGGCATTCGCGCGATGCCTGCGAAATGCACACACTCTGAAATAAGGTGCACCGGCGGACGAAACCGCCGATAGCTCTGCCTCGTAGCTGTTCATGGGCCGCGTCCCGCGCCCCAACAACAATGGAGCAAACATGAAATCCCCCCGCGCACGGCTGGCCGCCATGGCCGCCGGAGTCTCCGCCGCGAGCGTCCTTGTTCTGGCCTTCCCGGTATTTGCGCAATTCAAGATGGTCGGCGGCGCCCAGATGTTCGAGACGATGAATATCGTCCAGAACGCCTCCAGCTCCCAGGCCCACACGGCCCTTGTGGCGGCGATCAAGGCGGCTGGCCTCGTCGAGACCTTGTCGGGCCCTGGGCCCTTCACGGTCTTCGCGCCGACCAACGACGGCTTCTCCAGGTTGCCTCCAGGCACCATGGAAAAGCTGTTGAAGCCCGAGAACAAGGCAATGCTGACGAAGGTCCTGACCTGCCACGTCATTGCCGCCAAAGAGATGTCACCGGCGATCGAGAAGATGATCGTCGACAACAAGGGCACGTATCCCGTGAAGACGGTGGGCGGCTGCGTGCTCCAGGCACGGCTGGTCGAGGGCAAGATCACGCTGACGGACGAGAGTGGCGGCGCCGCGAGGGTGACCATTGCCGACGTCAAGCAGTCGAACGGTGTCATTCACGTCATAAATGCGGTCATGCTGCCCAAGCAGTGAGGAGTGAAGTCCACGGCCTTCCCCGTCCTGCCGCGAAAAGGCGTCACCCGAAGCCGGGCATTCTACTGACCGGATGGGTACTCTGGCATGAGCACGTAACCATCCGCGCCGCGGCGCCTCGGGAGGTCATGGTCATGGAGATTTCCGGCAAGACAGCCATCGTCACCGGCGCCGCCTCCGGGATCGGCCTTTGCATCGCCGCGGCCCTGGCCGAAGCCGGTGCCAACGTGGTGATGGCCGACATCGAGAAGGACGCGGTGGAGCAGGCGGCCCAC
>CAYZQZ010000740.1:0-1568 GCA_964480235.1 uncultured Reyranella sp.
CGTCGTCGAGGGCGACGCGCCCGCCGACAAGGAAGGCTGGGTCTGCGAGGCGACCGGGCCCGTCCTCAACGCCAAGATGAACTGTCGATTCGTGGGCGTTCCCACGCCGCCACCGGTCGACCCGACCGAGCCCTGCGGCTGGTACTCCATCGAGCGCAACGGCGAGGAGACACGCCTCTGGGGCCGCAACTGCCCGGACGCCGGAACCCCCGAGCCCGTGGCCGCCGACGCCGGGTCACCCTGACCAAGTTGTCGCCCCACTCGATCTGGGGCATCATCCCAACCAGTTGGACCGAACCCTCTAGGAGTCTTCCATGGCCCTTCGCCACTCCCCGCTCGACGACTCGCACCAGCCTTTCAAGCGCCTGCGCCGCATCGGCCCCGGTCCCCGCGGCCGTGAGACCCTCGGCGAGAAGAAGAACTGGGAGTGCAACAAGGTCGCCGGTGCCAAGTACGTCCAGATGTGCATCTGGGTCGGGCCGGAGGGCGAGGGCCACCGCCGTGGCGCGAAGAAGGTCGTGAAGACCAAGCGGGCGTGGAAGAAGAAGTACAACAAGGACTACAACAAGCACCTCAAGAAGCTGGGGCGTCCGAAGGCTCGCACGAACACCAAGCAGCCGAACTACCGGTACCGCAAGCCCCGCACGGTGATCGCCATTGCCTACACCCCGGCGGGTGCGAAGCTCCGCAAGGCTCTCAAGAAGAAGGCCGGTTCGCGCCGTCGCGCGGCGTAGCAGGAGGTCTTCGATGTCTGCGAGCGATCCAGTAGGGTCGGTCCTCGGGCCGGACTACCGCAAGCCGTTCATGCTCCTCGTGGCCGTCGTCGTCACGGTCGTCGGCATTATGATCGGCCTCACCAAGGCCGAGCAGTTCGTCGACGGCCGCGTCGAGTTGAAGCTGGCGGCGCAGAAGCAGGTCGTCGACGATCACGAGAAGCGGCTCTCCAAGATCGAAGAGAAGCTCGGCAACATGAACGATGTCCTCGCCGAGATCCGGTCCGACGTGAAGGTGCTCCGGGCCAAGATGGAACGGTAGTCCCGTTCCGCCGGGCACGACAATCTGCGATAGGTGAGAGGCGCGATGGCTACCGAGACCCAGTTTGGCGAGCTTCACTACGTTGTCAGCGTCGACAACAGCGGTGGAGGCGCCCCGGTTGAGTACGACCTCCTCACCGTCCTCGACCCCAACACCTTCGACACCGTCTTCGGCGGCCCGACGAGCACGACCCGGAACGCGCTGACGAAGTGGTTCGGTGAGCAGGCCAAGGGTGTCTCGGAGATCATGGGTTTCTTCTCGACCGTGAAGGTCGGGCAGTCCCTCATTTCGATCCAATCGCTCATCCCCTCCTACACAACGCCCGCCATTCAGCGGCAGATCGTTGGCCTCACTACGCGGTACTACGTCACCGTCCCCGCCGGTGTCAGTGCATGGTTCGTCTGGGGCATGACGCAATCGATTGATGGCGGCTTCGCCCTTCCGGGTGGCGAGGGTGTCGGCGGTGGTGGCGGAACCGTCACCAGCGTGAACGCGGGCGTCGGCATCAGCATCACGGGCCCGGCGACCGATCC
>CAYZQZ010000741.1:0-1566 GCA_964480235.1 uncultured Reyranella sp.
ATCGCCGATCACCTCGGCCAGACTGCGTGCCGGCGTGTCGCGCGCATAGCGCTCCTTCCACGGGTCCATCAGCTCGTTGCGGCCCTTCCAGACCACGCCCTTGATGTCGGTGACCCAGATGTTCTCCTTGGGAAGGCCGAGCTTCTCGAGCACGCCCAGGCACGACAGCGCCGCGGCCCCCGCGCCCGAGACCACGAGCTTCACCTTCGCGATGTCCTTGTCCACCAGCGACAGGCCGTTCAGCACGGCGGCGCCGACGATGATCGCGGTGCCGTGCTGGTCGTCGTGGAACACCGGAATGCCCATGCGCTCGCGCAGCTTCTGCTCGACGTAGAAGCATTCCGGCGCCTTGATGTCTTCCAGGTTGATGCCGCCAAAGGTCGGCTCGAGGGCGGCGATGATGTCGACCAGCTTGTCCTGGTCGAGCTCGGCCAGCTCGATGTCGAACACGTCGATGCCGGCGAACTTCTTGAACAGCACGCCCTTGCCTTCCATGACCGGCTTGGCGGCGAGCGGGCCGATCGCACCGAGGCCGAGCACGGCGGTGCCGTTGGTCACCACGCCGATCAGATTGGCCCGCGCGGTCAGTTCGGCGGCGGTCGCCGGGTCGCGCACGATCTCGTTGCAGGCCACGGCCACGCCGGGCGAATAGGCGAGCGAGAGGTCCCGCTGGGTGGCCAGCGGCTTCGTCGGGACGACCTCGATTTTCCCGGGCCTCGGGAGACGATGGTAGCGAAGCGCGCTTTCGGTCAGTTCATCCGCCAAGCCCGCCTCCCGTCTCCACTTACAAAAAGGGCCGCCCGTTGGGGTCCACCAACGGCGGCGACTCTGAGATCACCTTTTCGATCGATCCGGCGATATGGTGCGGCCAAGAAGACTCGAACTTCCACGCCTCGCGGCACTAGCACCTCAAGCTAGCGCGTCTACCAATTCCGCCATGGCCGCGCCGGATCGATGGCGCGGGGGATACCAAATAGGCCCCCCAGTGGCAAGCAAACCCATTGCGCCACGGACCGGAAGGCACGATTTTGCCGCAATGGACCGCCCACCCACCGGGCCCGAATGGCGCATTTCCGAGGATCTCGTGCCCTACGAGCAGGCCCTGGCCACGATGGAGGCGCGGGTCGCCGACATTCATGCCGGCCGCGCGCGGGAACTCGTGTGGCTGCTGGAGCACCCACCCCTCTACACCGCAGGCACCAGTTCGCAGGCCCGGGACCTGCTCGAGCCGGCGCGCTTTCCGGTCCATGTCGCGGGGCGCGGAGGGCAATACACCTATCACGGACCTGGCCAGCGCGTGGCCTATGTCATGCTCGACCTGCGTGCGCGCCGGCAGGACGTGCGCCGCTATGTCTTCGACCTCGAGGAATGGACCATCCGCACGCTGGCCCGCTTCAACGTCACGGCCGAACGCCGCCCGGGCCGGGTCGGCGTCTGGGTCGTGCGGCCGGACAAGCCCAGGCTGCCGGACGGCAGCCCGCGCGAGGACAAGATTGCCGCGATCGGCGTGCGCATCCGGCACTGGGTCGCCTTCCACGGCATCTCGATCAATGTCGAGCCCGACCT
>CAYZQZ010000742.1:0-1562 GCA_964480235.1 uncultured Reyranella sp.
AGCTGAAGGGCCGTTACGTCGACACGACCAAGGCGAATTTCCAGCGCAGCCTCACCATCTCCTGCTATTCGTTCACCGAGATCGCGCGGCTCGCGCTGCCGCTGATGAACGACGGCGGCAGCCTGATCACTCTGACCTACGAAGGCGCCACGCGCGTGATGCCGTCCTACAACGTGATGGGCGTCGCCAAGGCCGCGCTCGAGGCGAGCGTGCGCTATCTCGCGGCCGATCTCGGGCCTCAGGGCGTGCGGGTCAACGCGCTCTCGGCCGGCCCGATGCGCACCCTGGCCGGCGCCGTGATCGGCGGCGCGCGCTACGTCTATCGCGTCTCGCGCGAGGCCTCGCCGCTGCGCCGCAATGTCGAACTGACCGACGTCGGCGGCGCGGCGCTCTACCTGCTCTCGGACCTGAGCGCGGGTGTCACCGGCACGGTGCATTTCGTCGATGCCGGTTATCACGCGATCGGCCTGCCGCACGACGGCAGCGCGATGCCGAGCGGCAACGGCGACCGCGAGTAGCCGCCTGAAGCGCCGCGCGGTCCTTGCCGGCACTCTTGCGTGCAGCGGCACGTCATTCCTCACGGGAGGTCCCGCGGACGCCCAATCGGATACGCAGCGCTTCTTCGTGGCCGAAGCCATGCGCATGAAGGAAGAGGCCGTGCAGCGCGGCGACCAGCCCTACGGTGCAGTGCTGGTCGTGAACGGCGTCATCGCAGGCTACGGGCCGAGCCGGGTCAACAGCGACCGTAACCCCGATGCGCATGCCGAGCGCGTGGCGCTGTGGGATGCCCAACGGCTGCTCGGCCGTCAAATTGTGGGCGGTGAGGTGTATGCCACGTCGCGCCCGTGCCCGGCCTGTCAGCGGGCGCTGGCGGCTGCCCGCGTCGGGCGCATGCTGGTGGGTCCTGCGGCGGAAGACGCCGGCCAGCCTGCAGGCTAGGTCTTCATGCAGGCCGTCCTGCCGTGGCTCGCGGCATTGCTGCTGGTCTTGCCCATGAGTGCTCACGCCCAATCCCAGGCTCGTTCCATGCTCGAAGCCGCCGAACGCGGCGATATACCCGGGATCGAGCGCCTGATCGCCGCCGGCGCACCGGTCGATGCCACCGACGCCGCGAAGCAGACGTCGCTCCTGCTGGCCGTCCGAAACGACCATCTCGCCGTCACTCAGCGATTGATCGATGCCGGAGCCGACATCAACGCCCAGGCCGCAAACCAGGACACACCCTGGCTGCTGGCCGGCGCGCTCGGCCGGACGGCAATGCTGCGCTACATGCTGCCGAAGGGTCCCGACTTCAGGATCCGCAACCGCTTCGGCGGCAATGCCCTCATTCCCGCCTGCGAGCGTGCCCATGTCGACACGGTCGCCTTCCTGGTAACCACGCCGATCGACGTGAACCACATCAACAACCTCGGCTGGACCTGCCTGCTCGAGATCGTGATCCTGGGCGACGGCGGACCGCGCCATGTCGAGGTGACAAAGCTGGTGCTGGCAGCCGGCGCCAATCCCAACATTGCCGACAAGGATGGGGTTTCGCCGCTGCGACACGCGCGCCAGCGCAACCA
>CAYZQZ010000743.1:0-1560 GCA_964480235.1 uncultured Reyranella sp.
AACGGCTTGACGATTCCGGCGGCACGGCCGCGGCCGCGCGTCTGGAACCGCTTCATGACGAGACCCTTGCCGACCGAGGCCTCGGCCACGATCAGACGGTCGACGTCGAGGTTGTGGTTGTTCTCGGCATTGGCGATCGCCGAGTTCAGCGCCTTCTTGACGTCCTGCGCGATGCGCTTCTTCGAGAAGGTGAGTTCGTTGACGGCCGAGGAGGCCTTCTTGCCGCGGATCGTGGCGGCGACGAGGTCAAGCTTGCGCGGGCTGACGCGCACGGTGCGCAGCACGGCCTTGGCCTCGTTGTCCGCCTCGCGGCGGGGAGCGGATGGCTTGCTCATCGCGCGTTACTCCTTCGAGACCTTCTTGTCGCCGCCGTGAGACGTGAAGGTCCGCGTCGGCGAGAATTCGCCGAGCTTGTGACCGACCATCTCCTCGGTGACGTTCACCGGGATGAACTTCTTGCCGTTGTAGACACCGAACGTCAGGCCGACGAACTGCGGCAGGATCGTGCTGCGACGCGACCAGGTCTTGATCACGTCGCTGCGCACGCTGCCGCGCGCCTTCTCGGCCTTCTTGATCAGGCTGCCCTCAACGAAAGGGCCTTTCCAAACGGAACGTGCCACTGCCTATCTCCTAGCGCGTCGCGGACCGGCGACGGATGATGTACTTGTCCGTTGCCTTGTTCTTGCGGGTCTTCTTGCCCTTGGTCGGCTTGCCCCACGGGGTGACCGGATGGCGGCCCCCCGAGGTCTTGCCTTCACCACCGCCGTGCGGATGGTCGACGGGGTTCATGGCGACGCCACGAACGACCGGACGACGGCCGAGCCAACGGGTGCGACCGGCCTTGCCGACCACGGTGTTCTGGTTGTCCGGGTTGCTGACCGCGCCGACGGTGGCCAGGCACTCGGCCGGCACCAGGCGCAGTTCGCCCGAGTTGAGCTTGATCTGGGCGTAGCCCGCGTCCTTGCCGACGAGCTGGGCGTAGGTGCCGGCGGAACGCGCCAACTGGCCGCCGCGGCCCTTCTTGAGCTCGACGTTGTGCACGATCGTGCCGACCGGCATGTTGCCCATCGGCATGGCGTTGCCCGGCTTGATGTCGACGCGCTCGCCCGACACGACCTCGTCGCCCGCCTTGAGGCGCTGCGGCGCCAGGATGTAGGCGAGTTCGCCATCGGCATACTTGATCAGCGCGATGAAGGCCGACCGGTTGGGGTCGTACTCGAGGCGCTCGACGGTCGCGGCGACGTCGAACTTGCGACGCTTGAAGTCGACCAGGCGCAGACGGCGCTTGTGGCCGCCGCCGCGGTGATGCGCGGTGATGTGACCGTGATTGTTGCGGCCGCCCGACTCGCTCTTGCCCCGGGTCAGCGCCTTCACGGGCTTGCCCTTCCAGAGGCCGGTGCGATCGACAATGACCAGCTGCCGGAGTGACGGCGTGATCGGTTTGAAGTTCTTCAAAGCCATTGGTCGTTCCTCAGTCCTACAGGCCCGTGGTCACGTCGATCTTGTGACCTTCAGCCAGCGACACGATCGCCTTCTTCCAGTCGCTGCGCTCGCCGGGCC
>CAYZQZ010000744.1:0-1558 GCA_964480235.1 uncultured Reyranella sp.
CTGGCTATGTCGGCGAGGATGTCGAGAACATCATCCTCAAGCTGCTACAGGCCTCTGACTACAACGTCGAGCGGGCGCAGCGCGGCATCGTCTATATCGACGAGATCGACAAGATCAGCCGCAAGGCCGAGAATCCCTCGATCACCCGCGACGTGTCGGGCGAGGGCGTGCAGCAGGCGCTGCTCAAGCTGATGGAAGGCACTACTGCCAGCGTTCCGCCGCAGGGCGGGCGCAAGCATCCGCAGCAGGAGTTCCTGCAGGTCGACACGACCAACATCCTGTTCATCTGCGGCGGCGCCTTCTCGGGCCTCGACAAGATCATTTCAATGCGCCGCCAGGGCACGTCGATCGGCTTCGGCGCCGAGGTGCGCGGTCCGGACGATCGGCGCACCGGCGAGGTGCTGCGCGACCTCGAGCCCGAAGATCTGCTGAAGTACGGCCTGATCCCCGAGTTCGTCGGACGCCTGCCGGTGGTCGCCACCCTGGAGGACCTCGACGAGGGGGCCCTGGTCGAGATCTTGACCCGGCCGAAGAATGCGCTGCTCAAGCAGTACCAGCGTCTCTTCGACATGGAGAACGTGAAGCTCAAGTTCACCGACGACGCGCTGCGCGCGGTTGCCCAGAAGGCGATCGTCCGCAAGACGGGCGCGCGCGGCCTCAGGTCGATCATGGAGACCGTGCTGCTCGACACGATGTACGACCTGCCGTCACTCGACGGCGTCGACGAGGTCGTGATCAACCGCGAGGTCATCGAAGGGCGGGCCCAGCCGCTCTATGTGCACGGTGAGCGCAAGGAAGGCATCGCTGCCGCCCCGGCCTAGGAATTGCAAACGGGTGGGTAGCGTTACCGACGATACCCGGCCGGCCTTGAATAGACCCCTGTTCAAGCCAATCTCTGCCAGGAGTGTGCGCGGCTTTCGGCCGTGGGTTGCCCATTGCGGGGGCCCGCGACCCGGCGCGAGGCAGCTCTAACAGTGTATGTAGCGAGGCAACATGAACGCCCCCAAAGAACGTACCCCTGAAGGCACCGTCTACCCGGTCCTGCCGTTGCGCGACATCGTCGTGTTCCCCGGCATGATCGTCCCGCTCTTCGTCGGCCGCGAGAAGAGCGTGAAGGCGCTCGAAGAGGTCATGAAGGACGACAAGCAGATCCTGCTGATCGCCCAGAAGAACGCCAGCCAGGACGATCCCGGCCCGGACGACATCTACAACATCGGCACGCTCGGCACCGTGCTGCAGCTGCTCAAGCTGCCCGACGACACCGTGAAGGTGCTGGTCGAGGGCGGCAAGCGCGTGCGCATCACGGGCTACACCGACAAGACCGAGTTCTTCGAGGCCCGCGCGGCCGAGATGGAAGAGGTCGCAGCCGACTCCTCCGAACTGCAGGCCGCGGCACGCACCGTTGTGTCCGAGTTCGAGAACTACGTGAAGCTCAACAAGAAGGTGCCGCCCGAGGTGGTCGTCTCGATCAACAAGATCGAGGAGCCGGCCAAGCTCGCCGACACGATCTCTGCCCATCTCGCGCTCAAGGTTGCCGAGAAGCAGCAGCTGCTCGAGC
>CAYZQZ010000745.1:0-1557 GCA_964480235.1 uncultured Reyranella sp.
CCAGCAGGTTCATCGTGCCCAGAAGGCGGCCGTTGTAGAGCACCGGGATGTTCATCGCCGATTCGCAGCCAAGCGACACGATCAGCTCGTGATCGAAGAAGGCCCACTGAATGTCCTTCCTGTCGTAGCCGACCCAGGCCTTCTTCTGGCCGAGGATCTGCTTGTGCCACGCAGTCTCCTTGATCTCCTTGTAGCCGCCGACCGGATACTCCTTGGGCATGTTGCTGTACATCCGCTTCACGCGCTTGCCGTTGGGCGCCACGTAGAGAAGCGTGAACAGCTTGTGGCCCACGACCTCGGCCATGCCCTTCTCGACCGCCTTGTAGATGGCGTCGGTCGGGCCGGACCTCACGGCGGCGATGCAGGACTCGAGCGGGGTCATGACTTCTCCTTTGCAAGGCGGGGCGCTGCCGGAATGCGTTCGGGGAACAGGCCCGACGGTTTCAGCCGCAGCACGAGGATCAGCGTCAGCGCAATCAGCAGTTCCTTGGTGGCCGCCTTCTGCACCGCCGTCAGGCCGGGCAGCAGCACCACGACGAAGCGCGCCGATTCGAGCAGGGTCATCAGCAGGTAGGCGCCGATCAGCGAGCCCTTGGGATTGCCGGTCCCGCCCGAGGCGACCGCCAGGAAGATGTAGATGGTGATCAGCGGCAGGAAGAGATCGGGCGCGATGTAGGAGGTGAAATGACCGTAGAGCGCGCCCGCGAGGCCTGCGATCGCGGCCGAGAGCGCGAAGGCCTGCGCCTTGAAGCTGAGCACCGGCTTGCCCGCAACCTGAGCCACTTGCGCGTCCTCGCGAATTGCCCGCAGCACGCGGCCATAGGGCGAACGGTCGATGCGCCACATCACGACGAAGACCACCGCCAGCAGGGCGAGCACGATCAGCAGGTAGACAGCGTTGAAGTCCGGCCCGAGTTCGCGCTTCCACGGGCCGGGAATGCCGGAAATGCCATCGGTGCCCTTGGTCAGCCAGATTTCGTTCGAGGCGACGAGGCGCACGACCTCGGCGAAGCCCAGGGTGACGATGGCGAGATAGTCCTCGCGCAGCCGCGTGGTCGAGAGCGTGACGATGAGGCCGGCCGCCCCGCCCGCCAGCAGCGCAAGGATCCAGCCGACCGGGATCGCAGCATGGGCCTGCGTGGTGACCAGCGCCGAGGCATAAGCGCCGACCGCGAAGAAACCGGCAAGACCGAGATTGACCATCCCAGCGCCGCCCCAGATCAGGTTGAGGCTGAGCGCCAGCATCCCGTAGATGCCGCCGATCGTGGCGATGAAGAGGACGTAGTTCAGCATGGGCCGGCGGCGCGCCACTCCAGTGGCATCGCCATCCCTTGTTGCGCATGAAGACGCGCGACCGGAGCCGCGCGCCACCAGCGGAGAGGACGGGTGATCAAAACGCCCTCTCTCCCAGCAGGCCGCGCGGGCGCACGGTCAGCATGATCAGGATGGCGAAGAAACCGACGGCGGCGCGGTAGGGCGAGCCGACGACCAGCACCGAAAGTTCCTCGGCGATGCCGATCATGAAGGCGCCGAGCACCGCGCCCGGCGCGCTGCCCA
>CAYZQZ010000746.1:0-1551 GCA_964480235.1 uncultured Reyranella sp.
CGAGATCCGCCGCATGCTGATCGGCCGCGAGCTTTTTGCGGAGACGGCGTAGTTCTTGCCATGCGGACCGCGGGCCTCCAGGCCCGCTCATCGCTCATAATGCGGGCCTGGGGCCCGCGGCCCGTTGAACCTTGAGTGCCGCTGGAGTGGCGCGCTCCGATGAGTCACGCTGCCGTCATGACCAGATCGTTGATCAACGCCTACGGCGCCGCCATCCGCGATGAGTGGGGCCTCGACCTCGATTTCCTGACCGTCAATCACGGCTCCTACGGCGCCACGCCGAAGGTCGTGCTCGCCGAGCAGGACCGCTGGCGCCGGCGCATGGAAGCGCAGCCGACACGCTTCTTCTCGCTCGAACTGCCGGGCGCGTTGCGCGAGGCGGCGGGGACGCTGGCCGAATTCATCGGTGCCCCGGCGGACGGCGTCGCGTTCGCGACCAATGCCAGCGCCGGCACCAACGCCGTCCTGCGCTCCCTGAAGTTCGCTGCGGGTGACGAGATTCTTTACGTCAGCCACGTCTACAATGCCGTGCGCAACACGGTGGCCTATGTCGCCGAACAGACAGGGGCGAAGGCGGTGGTCGCCGACATCCCGTTCCCGCGGCCGGACGCGGCCGGCATCCTCGCGAGTATCGAGCGGTCTCTGAGCAGGCGCACGCGCATTGCCGTGATCGATCACATCACGTCGCCCAGCGGGCTGGTGCTGCCGGTCGCCGCGATCGTGAAGCTCTGTCATGACGCCGGCGTGCCGGTGCTGATCGACGGCGCCCATGCACCGGGCCAGGTGCCCCTCGATCTCACGGCGCTCGATGTCGATTGGTATGTCGGCACTTGCCACAAGTGGCTGAGCGCGCCCAAGGGCTGCGGCTTCCTCTACGCCCGGGCCGACCGCCGGGCAGAACTGCATCCGGTGGTGATCAGTCACGGCTATGGCGGCGGTTTTGTCGCCGAGTTCGACTGGACGGGAACGGCGGATCCGTCGGCCTTCCTGTCGCTGCCGGCCGCGATCGCCTTCTGGCAGCGGCTGGGCGGCTCGAAGCTGATGGAGCGCAACCGGGCGCTCGCGGCGCAAGCGGCTGCGCTGGTGGCCCAAGCCCTCGGCACCGAGGTCGGCGTGTCGCCCGACAGGGCGGGCAGCATGGGGCTGGTGCGCCTGCCGATCGTCATGAAGGAGGCCACGCGCGCCGAGGCGGTGAAGGTCCGGCGCGAATTGCAGGCCGTGGGCACCGATGCGCCGGTCCACCCGGTCGACGGCCGGATGTGGCTCAGGCTGTCGGCCTACGCCTACAACGAGATCGGCGACTACGAGCGCCTGGCCGGACTCCTGCCCCGGGCGCTGGCCGCCGTCAGCTCGAAGGCTGCGTAGCGCATCGGCTCAGCCACTTCGAGGGCTGGTTGTTGTGGCTGACGAGTCCGTTGCGAATGCTGTACTCGCCGGTGTTGACGTCCTTGCTCTCGATCGTGCGAAAGCGGCCGTTCTCGCCCCTGGTATTGACGTTGAGCCGCGTCTGCGGCGGCGATACGGCCGTGAACATCATCACGATCTCGATGT
>CAYZQZ010000747.1:0-1551 GCA_964480235.1 uncultured Reyranella sp.
GTCATTGGCGGCGGCGTCGACGGGTTCCGCTGGCCGATGCCCGTGCGCCCCGGTGACACGCTGAGCGTGGTCCGCGAGGTTGTGGTGAGCCGACCCTCAAAATCACGTCCGGAGATCGGCATGGTCCGCGTCCGCCACAGCACGCTCAACCAGCGTGGCGAGACGGTGCAGACCTTCATCGCCAATCACGTCGTGCGGCGTCGGTCGAAATAGCGGCCGCGCGTCCGGCTGCTCATGGACAACCTCACGCATCTGGCCCTCGGGGCCGCTATCGGCCAGACGGTCGCCGGTCGTCGGCTCGGGCGTGCAGCGCTGATGCTTGGCGCGATCGGCAACACGCTGCCGGATATCGATGTCATCGGCAATGCGCTCGGCTCGCTCGCCGAATGGCAGCACCATCGCGGCTTCACCCATTCGCTGTTCTTCGGCGCGATAGTCGGCCCGGCTCTCGGCTATTGCATCTGGCGGGCCTATCGGCGCTGGCGGGCCGCCAGCCTTTGCGCCGAGCCGGCATCGCTCGGCCCGATCATCACGGTGCTGACGCTGACGATCATCGCCCATCCGCTGCTCGACCTGTTCACGGCTTATGGCACGCAATTGCTGGCGCCGCTCTCCGATGCGCGCTTCGCCATTCCCAGCGTACCGGTCATCGATCCGCACTACACCCTGATCCTGCTGATTGCGCTGCTTATCGGCTGGTGGCGGGATCGCTGGGCCGTCGCGACAAGCGCGGCGGCGCTCGTCCTGTCGACGGGCTTCCTTCTCTATGCCTGGGAGCAGAACCTGCGCGCCGAGACGGAGGCGCGTCGCCAGTTGGCCGCGGAAGGCCGTTATAGCGCCGACCTCAGCGCCTATCCCACAATCTTCCAGCCTTGGCTGCGGCGGCTGGTGGTCGTGGACGAAGACGGGGTGCGGGTCGGCTTCGTTTCCACCTGGCGGCCATCGCCCATTCGTTGGGAGTGTGTTGCTCGCCCGAGCGATCCGATGATCGAGCGCGCCCGTGCGACGCCGGAGGTCCGGATCCTGACGCGTTTCGCGCAGGGACAGGTGTGGCCGGGCCTGCGCCGTGATGACCAGGACCGTACGGTCGTTCGTTTCACCGATTTGCGTTACGGCGTACCGGGAGCCACGGCGACGGGCTGGTGGGGGATCGACGTGACCTTCGGCGCGGGTGGCGACGTGGTAGGCGCCGAGCGGATCGCCGTGCCGCGGCCGGCGCTGAGCTGGGCAACGGTTGCCGCGGTCTATCGCGCCGGCCTCGGCGATCTGAACGATTTCAACGCCATCACCGGCGCTCCGATGGAGCCGGGTGCCTCCGGGTGCTAAGGTGACGGCATGTTGACCATGCCCGCCGCCGATGACTCCGTGCTGTCCCGCCGCGCCGAGATCGTGGCGGCGCTGCGCGCCATTGTGCCGGGCGAAGGCGTGATCGACGCGGAGGAGGAGCGCCGTGCCTATGAATGCGATGGCCTCTCGGCCTATCGCCAGCTGCCGATGGTGGTGGTGCTGCCCTCGACCACCGATCCGAAGGCCGTGGGCTTCAGTGTCAGC
>CAYZQZ010000748.1:0-1541 GCA_964480235.1 uncultured Reyranella sp.
GCGACACGAAGCTGCGGGTGGTCTGCGTCGAGGCCGCGGCCGGCTGGGCGGCGCTTTTCTCTTACCGCATGGACCACGCCTACAAGCGGCATCGCTACTGGATGAAGGGCAAGGAACTCGCGAAGCTGCCATCGGAGTATTTCCGCGAGCACATCTCGCTCACGTTCCAGGATGACTGGACGGCGTTCCAGTTCGCCGACCGAATGGGTCCCCATCAGCTGATGTGGGCCAACGACTTCCCGCACAGCGATTCGACCTGGCCGTGGAGCCAGGACGTACTCGCCGAGCAGACCAGCCATCTCAGCCCCGAGCTGAAGAAGCGCATCCTGCACGACAACGTGGCGGAGCTCTACAAGCTCGTGGCCTAACGCACGTAGAGCTTGGCCAACAAGTCGCCGAGGCGGCCCGCCTCGGCATCGGCAAGATGCCGGCCGACCGCCTCCTCGATCGCCCCGGCATAAACCGGCCACATGCGACGCCTGAGGGCGCGCCCCGAAGCGGTGATTGACAGCACCTGGCCGCGCCCGTCCGCGTCGCTCGCCTTGCGCGCGACGTGGCCTGCGGCGGCCAGCCGATCGACCAGGCGGGAGAGGTTGTACTGGGCGAATAGCAGTTCCTTCTGCAGCTCGAAGGGCCGCAGCCCCTTGGCGCCTGCGCGCTCCAGCTCGAGCAGAACGTCGTACCAGTCGAGCCCCGGCAGGTCAGCCGCCTTCAGTCGCGCCTCGACTGTGCCGAGCGCGGCACGGTGGGCGCGCGCCAGGCGGGCCCAGGCGCGAACGGCGGCTTCCGAGGGGCGGGCAACCATCTCGCTATCATATCGATAGATGCGACTGCATCAATATTGACCTATGCCGTCCGGTAAGCCATGTAGATGCAAATGCATCTAGATGGAGCTATCATGCCGACACCGAACCTCACCCTGGTTTCCTTCGATCTTTACCCCTACGTGCAGCGTGCCGCCATCGTGCTTGCGGAAAAAGGCGTGCCCTTCGAACGCCGTACCGTCGACCTCGCCAACCGACCAGACTGGTTCGAGGCGATCTCGCCGCTCGGCAAGGTGCCGCTGCTCCAGGTGGATGGCGAGATACTGTTCGAGAGCGCGGCGATCGTCGAGTATCTCGATGACACCCGCGGACCTCCCCTTCATCCAGCCGATCCGCTGCAGCGGGCCCGGCATCGGGCCTGGATGGAGTTCGGCTCGTCGATCCTGACCGACATCTGGACGATCGAGACGACACCGGATCCGGCGGCCTTCGAGGTCCGGCGGAAGCTGTTGCGCGAGAAATTCGCGCGGCTCGAAGCCGAACTGGGTGAGGGGCCGTACTTCGCCGGCCGCGACTTCCGCTTGGTCGACGCGGTGTTCGCCCCCGTGTTCCGCTATTTCGATGTGTTCGACCGCTTCGCCGATCTCGGCGCGTTCGCCGGCCTGCCGAAGGTCCAGGCCTGGCGCCGCGCGCTGGCCTCGCGGCCCTCGGTGCAGGGCGCAGTCGTGCCCGACTACGAAGCGCGGCTGGAAGGCTTCCTCCGGCGGCAGCAATCCT
>CAYZQZ010000749.1:0-1538 GCA_964480235.1 uncultured Reyranella sp.
TCACGCGCTTGTTGCCGGTCACCGCCAGTGCCTTGAGGTTGCCGCCCTTGATCTGCGACACCGCCGGCGGCAGCGAGGAGAAGTTGGCGGTGATCTGGCCGCTGATCACGTCGGCCACGGCCGGCCCGGTGCCCTTGTAGGGCACGTGGGTCATCTTGATGCCGGCGGCTTCCGCGAACAGTGCGCCGGCAAGGTGATTGTTGCCGCCTACGCCCGACGATGAATAGGTGAGCTTCTCAGGATCCTTCTTGGCCATCGCCACCAGTTCGGCGGCGTTCTTGGCCGGCACGCTGTTCCCGACGACCAGCACGTATTGGTAGTCGGTGATCTGACAGATTGGCGCCAGGGCAGAGATGGTGTCGATCATGCCCTTCTGGACGTGCGGGTTGATGATCACATTGGTCCCGACGGCGACGAACAGCGTCTGGCCGTCCGGCTTGGCGGCCGCCGCGGCGCGCAGCCCGATCGAGCCGGCGGCGCCGCCCTTGTTGTCGATGATGATCGACTGGCCGATCACCGGAGTCATGACCTGCGCCAGCTCTCGCGCGTTGATGTCCGTGCTGCCGCCTGCGGCATAGCCGACCACGAAGGTGACGGGACCGGTCGGCCAGGCGCCCTGGGCGCGGGCGAACGAGGGCAGGAGCAGCGTGCTGCCGCCAAGGGCGAGAGCGTGACGACGCGTGAGGAAGGTCATGGTCAGTTCTTTCCTTTGACGTACTTGCCCGCACCGTCGCCCGCGAGCTTGCCGAGGACGGCGCCGGACACCAGGCCCGTGCCGCCGGGATAGTTGTGATAGAACAGCCCGCCGACCAGTTCGCCGGCGGCGAACAGGCCGGGGATGGTGTGGCCGTCGGTGCTCTCGACCTCGCCCTCGGTGGTGATCTTCAGGCCGCCGAAGGTGAATGTCAGGCCGCAGGTCACGGCGTAGGCCTCGAACGGCGCCTGGTCGATCGTGTTGGCCCAGTTGCTCTTCGGCACGGCGAGGCCGCGCACGCCTCGGCCGTCCTTGACCGCCGGATTGAATGACACCTCGGTCATGACGGCGGCGTTCCATTCCTTGATGGTCTTGAGGAATTGCTCCTGGTTCACGCCCTCGAGCTTGGCCGCCAGTTCCTCGATCGTATCGGCGCGCACCTTTGTCATGCGCTTGATGCGGTATTCGTCGCGCAGCCGGTCGAGCACCTTGGCGTCGAATATTTGCCATGCGAACTGCTGCGGCTGGGAGAGGATCACCGCGCCGTACTTGGCGTAGGTGTAGTTGCGGAAGTCCGCACCCTCGTCGACGAAGCGCACGCCGTTGGCGTTGACCATGATGCCGAGCGGGTAGGAGTGTTTCTGGAAATTGTCGCCGACTTCCAGATCGCCGAACTCCGGCGCGTTCATGTCCCAGCCGACCGCTTGGCCGCCCGACCAGTTGCCGTGCGCCTTGGCGCCGATCGCCAGCGCCATGTTGATGCCGGCGCCGGTGTTGAAGCGTGTGCCGCGGACCTTGGCGAGATCCCAGGTCGGTCCGAGATAGCGTGTGCGCATCTCGGCGT
>CAYZQZ010000750.1:0-1533 GCA_964480235.1 uncultured Reyranella sp.
GTTCTGCAACTGACTGCGCTCGTCCTGCATCGCAACGACGACGCCGCTCGGCTTGTGGGTGATGCGCACGGCCGAGTCGGTGGTGTTCACTCCCTGACCACCCGGACCGCCGGCGCGGTAGACGTCGATTTGCAGGTCGCGCTCGTCGATGTGGAGGTCGACTTCCTCGGCTTCCGGCATGACCGTGACGGTTGCCGACGAGGTATGGATGCGCCCCGCGCTCTCGGTCACCGGGACACGCTGAACGCGGTGCGGTCCGCCCTCGAAGCGCAACTTGTTCCACGCATCCTCACCCTTGACGAGCGCCGTCGCCTGGTTGACACCGCCCATCGGTGAGCGATCCATCTGCAACACTTCGAACCCGAAGCCCTGCCGCGCGCAATAGGCGCGGTACATGTCGAGGAGTTCGCCGGCGAACAAGTTCGCCTCCTCGCCGCCTTCGGCACCGCGGATCTCGAGCATGAGATTCTTGCCGTCGTTCGGATCGGGCGGAATGAGCAGAACGCGGAGCCGCTCTTCGATCCGTTCGAGCCGCTGCTGAGCGGCGACACGCTCGGCATCGAGCGCCTCGCGCTCGGCACCGGTTGCACCGTCGATGAGTTCGCGCGCAACCTCGAGAGTCGATTGGACGTCGTCGTACTCGCGGATGCAGGCAACGAGCGGCCCCATCTGCTTGTATCGCCGCGACGCATCGCGCAACTTCGTCTGGTCGGACAGGACCTCGGCCGAAGCGAGGCTCGCCTCGAGACGTGCGTAATCCGCGAGAATCGCGGCGAGTCGTTGACGCACGCGTTCAGGCTAGGCGTGCACGAACGTGACGGTGCGCCGCATCGACGCCGCGAGTTGCGCGATCGTCGGCAGCGTCGACTTCTCCGTCGTCGCGACGATCAACTCCGCGGACCGATCGACGCGGTCGATCGCGTCGGCGGCGAACGGCAGCAGCATCGGCTCCAACCCGCCGCCGAAGACGACGAGCGCAGGACGTCCGTCAATTCCCGTACCCGTGGCACAGCACGGCACCGGATCCTTCACGTTGTCGCGGCGCAACGGCGGCTCGATCGGCTGCATGTCGCGCATTCCCAAGCGCTGCGGATCGACGAGCGCACGATGGCGCAGTGCGCGCTCCACCGCGAGTCGCGCGAGAGGATGTCGTTGCGCCGGATCCCGGCGGAATTCGGCGACTTCGGCGACGACGCGCGCGAGTTGGGTGACGTCGGCATCGTCACCGTGCACCATCTGGAACGTCTCCCGATCGTGCGCACCGACCCCGACGCGCAACCGCGGCCCGGAGTCCTCGTCGACGACACGGCACACTTCGAGCCCGAGAACCTCCCCGGACACGACACCGTGTTCGATGACGACGTCGGCGCGCGCACGGCGGACGTTTTCCGCGAGAACGAGATGGTCACCGCGCGGCTCGACGCGTTCGTGCGCGGCGCGCTCCGCCGGCACGACGCCACGTTCGCCAACCGCGAACACCTCGACGGGCAGCGAGAAGTAGTCCGCCTGACGGGCGAGGATTCCGGAGTGGTC
>CAYZQZ010000751.1:0-1526 GCA_964480235.1 uncultured Reyranella sp.
TCCGGAACTCGCCAAGGAAGTAGACTATCTCGCCGTCCATATCCTGCCGTACTGGGACGAAAAATCGAGCGAGACGCCGCTCGACTACCTGAAGAACAAGATCGAACTGCTGCGCAAGGCGTATCCGAACAAGAACATCATCGTCACCGAGATCGGCTGGCCGTCGAACGGTGCGGAGCGGCGCAGCCCCGGCACCGGCTACATAAAGCGCGCGACGCCGGCCGAGCAGGCCAAGAACGTGCGCAATGCGGTGGCGTGGCTCAAGAAGCAGAATATCGAGCACTTCGTGGTCGAGGCGATCGACCAGCCGTGGAAGAGCTACGACCTTGAGGGCAAGGCGGGCGGTTACTGGGGCCTGTGGAATGCCGACCGCGAGCAGAAGTTTGCGTGGACCGGCCCGATCGAAACCTTCCCGCAGTGGCTCGCCTGCGCGCTGGGCGCGCTGCTTGGCGGTCTGCCGATCATGGCGTTGTTCCTGTGGCGCTGGCGCACGCTCGCGATGCCCGGCCAGGTCGCCTTCTGCGGCCTGGTAGCGCTGTCGACCAGCGCCATCGCCTATGGCGCGGCCGTCGCCGCCGGTACCTACATGGTCCCCAGCGAGATGGTCGGCTGGGGGGCGCTCGCCTTCTTCCTGGTGCTCAGCCTCGGCATGGCGCTGGCGCAGGCTCTGGAAATGGTCGAGACGATTTGGCGCCGTGGCTGGACACGCGAGGCGCTGCCCGCCGCAGAGATGATCGCGCGCCAGCCCGCCGCGCGGGAGTGGCCCAAGGTCTCGCTGCATCTGGCGATCTGCAACGAGCCGCCGGCGATGGTGATCCAGACCATCGAGTCGCTGGCGGCGCTCGACTACCCCAACCTCGAAGTCATCGTCATCGACAACAACACCAAGGACCCCGCGGTGTGGCGTCCGGTGCAGGACTACTGCGCGGGCCTGGGCGAGCGCTTCAAGTTCTTCCATTTCGACGTCATGAAGGGCTTCAAGGCGGGGGCGCTCAACTACGTGCTGAGCCAGACCGCGCCCGACGCCAAGGTGATCGGCGTCATCGACAGCGACTACATGGTGCGGCCGGACTGGCTGAAGGCCGTCATCCCGTACTTCGACGATCCCAAGATCGCCTACGTGCAGGCGCCGCAGGATCACCGCGACTGGCGCGACGACCGCTTCAAGGAAATGCTGAACTGGGAGTATGCCGGCTTCTTCGACATCGGCATGTGCCTGCGCAACGAGTACGACGCGATCATCCAGCACGGCACCATGACGCTCGTCCGCAAGGACCGTATGGAGGAGATGGACGGCTGGGCGACCTGGTGCATCACCGAGGACACCGAGCTCGGCCTGCGCCTGATGGAGAAGGGCTATGGCGCGATGTACACGCGCGAGCGCTTCGGCCACGGCCTGACGCCCGACCATTTCGCCGGCTACAAGAAGCAGCGCTTCCGCTGGGCTTATGGCGCCATGCAGATCATGAAGGCGCATGCCGGCAAAATGCTGGGCAGCACCACGCAGCTCACCTTCTGGCAGAAGT
>CAYZQZ010000752.1:0-1525 GCA_964480235.1 uncultured Reyranella sp.
CTCGAGCGTGGCCTCGTCGTCGAGATCGGCGATCTCGTTCTTATAGGCCTTCTCGCCGTAGAGCTCACGCAGGTGCTTCTTGATTTGCGCGGCGGTCGACTCGCGGGCGCTCGCCAGCATCTCGCCGATCCGCTTGCCCAGACCCGCCGCGGCCCAGCCGAGGTGGGTTTCCAGGATCTGACCGACGTTCATGCGGGACGGCACGCCGAGCGGGTTCAGCACGATGTCGACCGGGCCGCCGTCTTCCAGGTACGGCATGTCCTCGAGCGGCATGATGCGCGAGATCACGCCCTTGTTGCCGTGACGGCCGGCCATCTTGTCGCCCGGCTGCAGCTTGCGCTTGGTCGCGACGAAGACCTTGACCATCTTCATCACGCCCGGCGGCAGTTCGTCGCCTCGCTGCAGCTTGTCGACCTTGCTGTCGAATCGGTCCTGCAGGCGCTTCATCGATTCGTCGAACTGCTTGTTCAACGCCTCGATCTCGCTCTGCCGCTTGTCGGTCTTGACCGCGATCTGGCGCCACTGGCCCGGCGTGTACTCGCCCAGCACCTTGTCGGTGATGCGCGTGCCGGGCTTCAGGCCCTTGAGGCCGCCGGCGACCGTCTGGTTCAGCAGCATCTCCTGGATCTGGCTGTAGAAGCTGCGCTCCAGGATCGCCTTTTCGTCGTCACGGTCCTTGGCCAGACGCTCGATCTCGTCGCGCTCGATGGCGAGCGCGCGCTCATCCTTGTCGACGCCGCGGCGGTTGAAGACACGAACCTCGACCACGGTGCCTTCGACGCCCGGCGGCACCTTCAGCGAGGTGTCGCGCACGTCGGCCGCCTTCTCGCCGAAGATGGCGCGCAGCAACTTCTCTTCCGGGGTCATCGGGCTCTCGCCCTTGGGCGTGACCTTGCCGACCAGGATGTCGCCGGCCTTCACCTCGGCGCCGATATAGACGATGCCCGCCTCGTCGAGGTTCTTGAGCGCTTCCTCGCCGACGTTGGGGATGTCGCGGCTGATCTCCTCCTGGCCGAGCTTGGTGTCGCGGGCGGTGACCTCGAACTCCTCGATGTGGATCGAGGTGAAGACGTCATCGCGCACGATGCGCTCGGAGAGCAGGATCGAGTCCTCGAAGTTGTAGCCGTTCCAGGGCATGAACGCGACGAGCACGTTGCGGCCCAAAGCCAGTTCGCCATCGCGCGTCGACGGACCGTCGGCCACGATGTCGCCCTTCTTCACCTGGTCGCCGACCTTCACGAGCGGCTTCTGGGTGATGCAGGTGCTCTGGTTGGAGCGCTGGAACTTCAGCAGGTTGTAGATGTCGACCGCCGGACGGTTGGGGCCGACGTCTTCCGTCGCTCGCACCACGATGCGCATGGCGTCGACCTGGTCAACGATGCCGGTGCGGCGGGCGGCGATGGCGACGCCGGAGTCGCGGGCCACCACCTCTTCCATGCCGGTGCCGACCAGCGGCGATTCGGCCTGCAGCAGCGGCACCGCCTGGCGCTGCATGTTCGAGCCCATCAGCGCGCGGTTGGCGTCG
>CAYZQZ010000753.1:0-1525 GCA_964480235.1 uncultured Reyranella sp.
TCTTGTGCATGCCGAGGATGCCCGACTGCGGCGGGTTGAGAATCGGCGTCGACATCAGCGAGCCGTAGACGCCGCCGTTGGAGATGGTGAAGGTGCCGCCGGTCAGGTCGGCGATCGACAACTTGCCGTCGCGCGCCTTGCGGCCGAGATCGCCGATGCCCTTCTCGATGCCGGCGAAGCTCAGCGCATCGGCGTCTCGCAGAACCGGCACAACCAGGCCGTTGGGCGTGCCGACGGCGACGCCGATGTCGTAGTAGTTCTTGTAGACGAGGTCGTCGCCCTCGATCTCGGCGTTGACCGCCGGCAGCTCCTTCAGCCCCGCGATGCACGCCTTGACGAAGAACGACATGAAGCCCAGCCGCGCGCCGTGCTTCTTCTCGAAATCGTCCTTCAGCCGGTCGCGCAGCGCCATGACATTGGTCATGTCCACCTCGTTGAAGGTGGTGAGCATGGCCGCGGTGTTCTGCGCCTCCTTGAGGCGGTTGGCGATGGTGCGGCGCAGCCGCGTCATCTTCACCCGCTCCTCGCGGTCGGCGCGCAGCCGCGGACCCGACGGCACGGCCGGACGCGCGGCCGGCGCGGGCTGGGCGGAGATCGAAGAGAGCGCCGCCATCACATCGGCCTTGGTGGCGCGGCCGTCCTTGCCCGAGGGCTGAATGGCGGCGGCCGGAACGTTCTTCTCTTCGGCGAGCTTGCGCACGGCGGGCCCGGACGCGGCGATGTTGGCGCCGGCGGCAGCGAGAGCCGGCTGGGCCGCGGGCGGTGCAGCGGGCCTCGCCGCAGCAGCCGGCTGGGCAGCCGGGGCGCTCGCGGGGCTGCCGGCTGGCCGGGGCGCGGCACCGGCCGCCCCCGCCTCGATGTGGCAAAGCAGGCCGCCGACCTGGATGGTGGCGCCCTCCTCGACCGCGAGATCGACCACGGCACCGGCCACGGTGGCGTTGACCTCGACCGTGACCTTGTCTGTTTCGAGCTCGCACAGCGGCTGATCGATCGTCACCGTGTCGCCGGCCTTGACCAGCCACTTGGAGACAGTCGCCTCCGTGACCGATTCGCCCAGCGCGGGGACCTTGATCTCGACGGCCATCTTCAACTCCACTTCCGTTCGAGCGATTGACGCTCACTCCTCATCCTGAGGAGGCCGCGCAGCGGCCGTCTCGAAGGATGGCAACAAAGACTCCCGTGGCCACCCTTCGAGACGCGCCCCTTCGGGACGCTCCTCAGGGTGAGGCTATGGGCGATGCGGTTCATATCGTCAGCGCGCGATCGACGAGATCGGCCTGTTCCTTGAGATGGGTGCGCGCCGAGCCGGTGGCGGGCGACGCCGATTCAGGGCGGCCGACGTAGATCGGCCGGCTCGACTTGAGGCTCAGCCCCTGCAGCGCCCGCTCGATGCGGCGGTCGACGAAGTGCCAGGCGCCCATGTTCTCGGGCTCCTCCTGGCACCACACCACCTCGGCGTTCGGGTACTGCGCGAGGCGCACGCCCAGCCGGGTGAAGGGGAACGGGTAGAGCTGCTCGATGCGCA
>CAYZQZ010000754.1:0-1524 GCA_964480235.1 uncultured Reyranella sp.
TGATCGGCATGACCAACATGCCGGAGGCCAAGCTCGCCCGCGAAGCGGAGATCTGTTACGTGACCGTCGCCATGGTCACCGACTTCGACTGCTGGCATCCCGACCACGATCACGTGCAGGTGTCCGACATCGTGCGCGTGCTGACCGAGAACGCCGAAAAGGCGAAGCAGCTCGTCACCATGATGGCGCCGTTCCTGAAGAAGGCGCGGCCGGTACCCTGCCCCAAGGGCTGCGATCATGCGCTGGAATACGCGCTGATCACCGCGCCGGAGAAGCGCTCGGCGGCGATGAAGCAGAAGCTCGAGGCCGTCGCGGGTCGGGTGCTGAAGTAGCCGGCGTGAACCCGTTCCAGTCCATCAAGGCGGTCGACTACACTGTCGTCTTCGTGCGCGACATGGCGGCGATGCGGCGCTTCTACGAAGACGTCATGGGCCTTGTCCTCGCGCGCGAGCTGTCGGCGGGCTGGCTTGAGTATCAGCTCGGCGGCAACACGCTCGCGCTCGCCAGGCCCAGCCGCACGGCCGGCGACACGCCGGTTCCCGCCGGGACCGCGGCGCTGCAGCTCGCCTTCAAGGTACCGGTGGCCGACGTCGACCGCTGCGCCGAGGAGCTGACTCGAAATGGGGTGGCGATGCTCTCGCCGCCGACCAACCTGCCGTTCGGCCATCGCGCACTGTTTTTCCGCGATCCCGACGGCAACCTGCTGGAAATCTACGCCGAGCTCTAGGTCGCCGCTCAGATCACTCGTCAGATCACCGGCGCCAACCGGTGCGCGACCAGCGAGGCATAGCGCGCCGCCACCGGCAAGAACGCTCTGAAATCGAGATGGCTGGAGCGGCCGGCGAGGTCGCTGAGACAGCGCACGTTGACGAACGGGATTTCTCCGCCCCAGCGCCGCGCCACCTGGGCCACGGCGCCGCCTTCCATCTCGACCGCCTTGGCGGCGAATTCCTTGTGCAGGCGCTGGCGATGGTCCTCGGCATTGATGAAACTGTCGCCGGTCAGGATCGGGCCGAAATGGACCGACGGGACGCGGGCGCCGACGCCGACTTCGGCCGGCAGCGGGTCGAGCGCCAGCCCCTGGGCCGCGGCGCGCAGGCGCGCGACCAAGGCGTCGGATTCGGGGTAGCCCGGATGCCAGTCGGTGCCGCCGCGCGAGGGCCGGCTGCCGGGCTGGATCGTCAGGAAATAGCCTTCGCGGTGGGTCCCGTAGTCGTGCTGCACATGGCCGGTGCCGACCACGACGTCGCCGACGCCGAGCGCCGGATCGAGGCCGCCCGCGACACCGCACAGCAGCAGCGCCCGGCAGTCGAAACGGTCGAGCAGCAGCGAGGTCGCGACGCCGGCATTGACCTTTCCGGCGCCGGACTCGACGAACACCGTCTCGCGGCCGGCAATCTGGCCACGCCAGAAGCCCAGACCGCCGATCCGGTGCGCCGGCCCCGAGCGGTCCGATAGGTGGACGAACTTCTCGGGCATGGCCGATATTACGCCTTACAGCCTGTTTGCCATGGCTGGATGCGT
>CAYZQZ010000755.1:0-1520 GCA_964480235.1 uncultured Reyranella sp.
CTTCTGCCGGACTCGACCCCGCCATTTATCCAGCAGTGCCCGGCACGCGCCCTATTACCGATCTCTTTACTGCCAACGTGGCCAACGCACAAATCAGCGTTTCGCGGATCCTTTTCGCGCTCAACGACGGTCAGAATGTGATTATCCGGACGAGGCCACAACCGACCGATGGTCTGAGTCCCGGTGCGCCCGGGGCTAGTCCGGCGACTCAACCGTTCACCCAGAGGCCGACCGGTGGCAGCGGAAACATCGTGGTGACTGTTCCTATCCAAGCTGAAGTCGGAAGCACAGGAAGCTTAACTCTTGAAAACCTCTGGGTAATCAAAGAGCTTCAAAGTCTCGACGACCTGCCCACCAAGGGCGGTAGCATTATTATTAACGATAATTGTCCAATCACCGTGGGTGGTAGTCTGACTCTGACCGCGGGTGGACATCTTGGCTCCATGCCTTTCACTTTGTCCCGCGCCCGCCTCACGATTGGTGGAGAAGGCGGTGATGTGGTCATTGGATCGAATTCGCCGATCTACGCCGCCAATGGACTGGTGACCATCACGGCAGGACTTTCCTTAGCCACGGGATCAGGTGGAGTAGGGGGCGATGTTATCATCAATTCAAGCATCTACGCCGGTAGAGGTATCAACATCGCGGGTGGGGATGTCGACCGAGGGTGGAACTGGAATAATTTCACAGAAACCCTTCCTTTTCAGGATTTTGTTGCCACCACTCCTCTTCCAGCCAACAACGCTACAGTTTTTGATTTAAATACCTCGGGCACAGGATATCTGGGGACTTCGAGGCAGATTCCGGCCGGAAGTTATCTGATTCAAGGAGTCCAATCCTTAGGAACAACCACCGCGCCTCCGGGGCCTCCCACGCCCACATCCACCTTTTATACTCAACTAAGTACGCGGAATGGGGTGGTTCCTGGAGACGTTACCATCGCAAGTGGAGCCGTCTTTTATTTGGGCCAAAACTCCGTCAGCCGAATTCGGGCCGGGAACGCAGGCAATAATCAGGGCATCGGAACCGGTGATCTAACCATCGGCAACTCCATTCTAGCCCTCGGAAACAACGTATCCCTTGTTTTAGCCTCTGGAAACGGTGTCACTCCCGGTAATTTGACCATCTCAGCGCCGCTGGGTGCGGCTCAAAGCGGCAACACTTTCAATTATCGCAATAACAATTTTTCCCCCAACAGCACTGCCTTCAGCTCCACCGCCCTCAGGAGAATTACTCTGCAGAGTGGTTCCACCATAACCATCGGGGCAACGGTTCGCGCCGAAACAGCTGAAATCATGAACATAACCCCCCAAAATTCACTTTGGCTGAACCATAACGAAATTACGGGAAGCTTCGCCTGCCGCGTGACTAGCGGGAGCTTAAATAACCTGATTGGGGTTTCTTTAGTCGGAACACCCACTTTGGTTCTTGGGACTACGCCCAACGAGTACTTTTCTGATGAAATTGACCCGCTCACGCTCCTTCCCGGAAATAAAAACATTTCCAACTTTGGAGACATT
>CAYZQZ010000756.1:0-1513 GCA_964480235.1 uncultured Reyranella sp.
GCCGGACCCCGGCGGCCCGGCCGGAAGCTGCCGGATCGAGGGTCCGTCGGGGGTACCGTAAATCCCCAATTCGGAGGCGATCAGACGCAAGGTGCGGTGCATCACCCATGGCCAGCCGACACCCAGCGTGAGCAGGAGGATCAGGTAGTTCAGCACCATGAATCCCCACATCTGCCGAGTTGTTATTGCGGTGGCGAACAGCACCTTCCCCGCCCGCGTGCGCGACACCAGGTAGCGCAGCAGGTAGGCCTGCCACCAGCAGCGCACCGGCAGGATGAGCAGGCTGAACAGCACGTACAGCGCGAACAGCACCGCGGCAATCAGCAGGATCGTATACGGTCCGGGTCGCGTGAAGAGCCGGGTGATGTCATCGAGTTCCTTACCGATGCGCGCGACGGTGATGCCGACCGCGGTGGCGGCGACGCCGATCGCCACGACCCACACGAGGATGTTCAGAAAGTAGTAGCCGATGTAGCGGCCGTAGATGTCGCCGGGGCGGCCGGCGAAGTCGAGCGCCTGCGTGCCGACCCGCGCGTTGGTCAGGCGCGGCCGCGCCAGGCTCACCGAGACGACAGGCAGCAGCAACTGCCCGGTCATGGCATTGGCGAATGTGAGGGCGGTCGCCCGCGCGCCGTAGCCCCAGGCCGACCCCATCATCGTGCAGCGCAGCCCGCGCCAGCGTGTGCGCGAGAGCTTGTAGCGCAGGCCGGCGTAATGGCCGACGAAGGCGAGCGGCAGTCCGACCAGTGCGAGCAGCAGCGGCAACACATCGAGCGGCCGCATGTTGTCCGGCAGTTTGTCGGCCGGCAGGTAATCCCAGCCGACCCAGATCAACCCGCCGATCGCGAGCGCGATCGACAGCACGATGACGAAGCCGATGAAGAGTTCCAGGCCGCGGCCGCGATACTCGAAGCGGTCGCCGAGGATGGAGAGGTGATTCCAGAGATAACGGCGCAGCCGCGTGCGTCCCCAGAAGCGCGACCAGCCGAGCGTCAGCACCATCAGCACGAGGTGGCGCAGGTAGATGCCGTAGAGTTCGCCCAGGCGTCCGTCATAGACCGGCCGGGTCGGCGTCAGGTCGGGCGGCGGCGCGGTCGCGGGCCGAGGGGCCGATGAAGCAGGCGCCGGCGTCGAGTTTGGCGGAACCCATGGCGAGCCCGGGGCAGTAGTGCTCATAGGCCTTTCCCGCCCTCCTGTTGCACCGCCAAAGCTTTCATGCTGCAATGCAACATAACCTCACCGACGGAAGTATATGACCGCGCAGCCCGGCGATAAGCCGAAAAAAGACAGGCCCTGGCTGATCCGAACCTACTCGGGTCACTCGACCGCGGCCAAGTCCAATGAGCTCTACCGCACGAACCTTGCGCGCGGTCAGACCGGGCTGTCGGTCGCCTTCGATCTGCCGACCCAGACCGGCTACGACAGCGACCATCCGCTGGCCAAAGGCGAGGTCGGCAAGGTCGGCGTGCCGGTCAACCATCTCGGCGACATGCGCACCCTGTTCGACGGCATC
>CAYZQZ010000757.1:0-1504 GCA_964480235.1 uncultured Reyranella sp.
TTCGCCGCTGCCGGTTTTCAAGACCGGTGCATTCAACCGCTCTGCCACCCATCCCATGTCCCGATCGAACCCGTCAGCCGGATCACGACCGTATCACGACCACACAGGCCACTCCCGCTCCTGAAGTAGGCCCGCCCGCCAATGAACCGCCGATGGACGCCGCCGGCCGCCCAACGAGCTGCCGACAGCCCCCCACGGCCCAGCCGAGGACGCGCGACGCTTCCTGGGCCGGACGGGCCGACACGACGCATCGACTCCCCTCGGCCCCCGAAAGTCTACCAACCGCGCCCGCCCCACCCCCTCCACGGCACAAGGGCAAGGGCCCGGTGCGGGCCGCCCGCAGCACTCGGCCCTCCGGCTGTTGTCCTGCTGGTTGCGGATAACGTCATCCATGACCGTCTTCCACTGGTGGGCTCGCTGAAAAGGCCGAGGTCTTTCGGGGGTGCCTGCCGCCGCATCCGGCTCCGGCCACCGCCCCGACCGCTCCGCCAGAGCGGCTTCCACCGCCGCCCGCGATAGGGCCTTTGACGCCGGAAGGCCTTTTTTTTAGAGTTTCCGGCTTGCCCGCGACCGCACCCGGGCGGCCAGCCCCTTCGCGGCACCGCTCCGGCATGGCAGCGCCACCACACCGTTCAGCCATCCTCCACCCCACCACCCCTCACCCCAGGACCCCACACCCATGGGCGGAATCAGCAACCGGATGAAGGAGATCAAGCGCCGCCGCCACCGCCGGCAGAAGATCGCCAAGTTCCAGACCAAGCTGAAGAAGGCCACGCAGTCGGAACGGCTCGCCATGGCCGAGAAGATCCGCAAGATGACCACCGGCTGCGAAGCCCTCATCGCCCAGCTCGGCCTGGCCGAACGCAAGCGCGGCTGACGCCCGCGGAGATCCGCCCCATGCCGGCGCGCCCCCTGCCCGTGCCCGCCTTCTGGGCGATCCTCGCCGCGGCGCTGGCCGTCGCGGCGGCGCTCCCCCCGGCAGGCCGCGCCCAGGAACCGCGCACGCCCGACGCCGACGCGTCTGCCACTGATGCGGGACCACGTGCCGCCATCGAACGCGTGCTCGACGCCCAGAGGCGGGCCTGGAACGACGGCGACATCGAGGCCTTCCTCGAACCCTACTGGAAGAACGAAGGGCTGTCGTTCAGCTCCGGCGGCGAGACGCGGCGCGGCTTCCGGGCCACCCGCGATCGCTACCTCGCCACCTACCCCGACCGCCAGGCGATGGGCACGCTCGAGTTTTCCGCCCTCGAGATCTCACCCCTCGGCGACGACGTGGCCCTCGTCCTCGGCGAATGGGACCTCGCCCGCGACGCGGGCGCCGTCGGCGGCAACTTCTCGCTCGTGATGCGGAGGATCGACGGCCGCTGGGTGATCGTCCACGACCACACCTCGCGCCGCGAAGGACCCCGCCGCCAGGCCCCGCCCGCCACGCGATAGCAGGACCAACGGCGGCCGCCGCTCACGCCTGCGGGGCGAACACGAAGCCGTCCTGGACGAAGTC